>NZ_JAQRFJ010000028.1:0-45154 GCF_028599065.1 Xenorhabdus sp. PR6a
TAGATGTTCTCAATTAATAAACTAAAGGTAAAGATACAGTTTTATTGTCTCTGGCAGCAAGATAAGCTGCGATTAGCAATTCGAGAGACTTTAAACCTTCTCTCCCATCGGTCATTGGCTCCGCTTCTCCTCTCATTACATCAATAACATTTTTATAATATAATGGATGTCCAAAACCGTATACTGAAGTTGTTTCGTAATTGGCGTCTTTTACTTGCTGGTCATAATCTTTTTCGTCAGCAAAATTCCACTCTTGAATCTCATTAACCGCTAAACCACCAACTTTAACACTTCCTTTTTCACCTAATATGGTGATAGAACCTTCTAGGTTTCTAGGATAAGTACACATAGTCACAGCCATTGAGCCTAGTGCACCGTTTCGCCATCTAATATTTAGTACACCTGTATCTTCAGCTTCAATGTCTAAATGTGTAGACATCATTGCTTGAATATCTTTGACTGGGCCAATAAGCCATTCTAATAAATCAACATAATGGCTTGCCTGATTCATAAATGCACCACCATCAAATTCCCATGTACCACGCCATGCAGCTTGATCGTAATAATCTTGAGGACGCGTCCAAAATACGTTTAGATGGACCATATTGATTTGACCAAAACGTTTTTCTTCTACTGCGCGTTTCAGTAATTGGAGAGTTGCATTTAAACGATTTTGTTTGACCACGAATAAGCGTTTGCCAGCTTTATCGGCAGCTTTAACCATTCTCTCTCCGTCAGAAAAACGAGTCGCCATGGGTTTTTCAGTAACCACATGGAAACCTTTTTCTAGGCAAGTAATAGCTTGCTCAGGATGGAGTCCTGAAGGTGTTGTTAGAATAATAATATCAGCTGAAATACTATTCAGCATATTATGTAGATCGTCAAATCCCTTAGCACCCGTTTTTTCTATAGCGTCATTAAGAGCTACAGGATCTGTGTCACAAACAGCAACTAACTCAGCATTGTTTTTGTGGGCATCTAAAGAATTAAAATGGTTTTTAGAAATTCTTCCACATCCAACTAACGCAAATTTTATTTTCCTATCTGTAATTGAATCAAACATATTTAATCCCAAATTAAGCTTTTATTACATTATTATGATTAGGAGAGTATTTTCCACGAGTATCAACAACTAATGCTGCATTGTTAATTATTAAGTCATAGTCAAATTTATCGTGGTCTGTTGCTAGAATAATACAGTCGAACTCTTTTAAATTACTTGCCGTTATAGATTGACTTGTTAAGTCGAAGTGATGCTCACGCATTATAGGGAAGACAGGAACATGTGGGTCTGAATATTCTACTAATGCCCCTAGGTCTCTTAATTTTTCCATTACATGGACTGATGGGCTTTCCCTCATGTCATCAACATTTTTCTTATATGCAATCCCTAATACAAGTACGCGACTTCCGTTAATGGATTTATTGGTTTTATTCAATGCTAAGACTGTCTTAGTAACAACATAATCTGGCATTGATGAATTAACTTCACCAGAAAGTTCAATAAAACGAGTATTGATACCATATTCTCTGGCTTTCCATGTTAAATAGAAAGGATCGATAGGTATACAATGGCCACCTAATCCTGGCCCTGGATAGTAAGGGACAAAGCCAAATGGTTTTGTTGCGGCAGCCCTGATGACTTCATGTATATCAATACCCATTTTGTCTGCAACGAGCTTCATTTCATTGACTAGACCTATGTTAACGGCCCTATGTATATTCTCAAGCAGCTTAGTCATTTCTGCTGCTTTTGTAGAGCTAACGGGAACAACTTGGTCAATAGCAGGTTGATAAACAGCAATACCCGCTTTTAGGCAGTTTTCTGTATGTCCACCAATGACTTTTGGGATTGTTCTAGTTTCGAAATCTGGATTGCCCGGATCTTCACGCTCCGGTGAATATACGAGGAATACATCTTCACCGACTTTTAAACCATTTTCTTCTACTCTTGGTAAGAGTTCTTCTTCAGTTGTACCCGGATAAGTTGTGCTTTCTAGAGAAAGTACCTGACCTTGTCTTAAGAATGGTTTCACCATATCAGTCGTATTGATGACGAAACTCATATCAGGTTCTCTGTATTTATTTAATGGAGTTGGAACACAGAGAATAATTGCATCGCATTCGGAAATTCTTGAAAAGTCTGTTGTTGCTTCGAAACCTGTTTCAATGGCCTTTTTAATTTTAGAGGAAGAAATATGTTCAATATAGCTTATCCCCTGATTTAATTTATCGGTTTTGCTTTCATCTATATCAAAACCGATAACTTTAAAACCAATATCGTTGTATCGTAGCATTAAAGGTAATCCGACATACCCTAACCCAACGATAGCTATATTTGCATTTTTATTATTAAACTTATTAATTAATTGATTCAGAAATGACATGTTATAGGCCTTTGATATACCATATAAAATTAAGCTAAAAAAATGTTCTTGGATTAAGAGCATTTTTTTAGTTCATATCAGTATGAATTGAGAAAGGTAACGAAGAAGGTGCAGTAAGATTATTTTCTTGGTTAATGTTAAAAAGGTATCAAAGCTACCGCACTAGGTTACGGCTCCCAGAGTGCCTGTTGTGTGTAACAATTTGACTTATCTGATTAATATCATTGGATTTTTCTGCTTAACAAAAATTATCATATCAATGAGTTATGTTAAGCAGCGACGAGATTAGTCCCTCGACGCCATGAGGTCAAGTATAATAGCTTTTTTTCTTTAATTGTTACGTTATGTAACTAGCTAAATACCCAAGCGAAAGCCATCTATCTTCCATGCAGCGGCAGCCAAATCACCAGCCTTAACCCGCCTAAAGGGCTATCTTCTGCTTTGACCCAGCCTCGGTGCTGACTCACGGCCGTTTCAACAATCGCCAGTCCCAGGCCGGTTCCGCCAGATTCTCTATCCCGTGCTTCGTCCGTGCGATAAAAAGGTCGGAAGATATGTTCACGGTCTTCGGGGTTGACTCCGGGGCCATCATCATCAACCGTGATCGTGACACCGTGATTGTCTGACTTAAATGCAACGGCGATATGGTTGCTGGAGTAGCGTAGTGCATTGCGGACAATGTTTTCCAGTGCGCTGCCGAGCGTTGCCGGATTGCAGTAAATTACCCAATTTCCGGGAGGTGAGACGATATCCAGCGTTTTGCTCATCTGCTCAGCTTCGAATTTTGCATTCTCCAGGATGTCATGCCAGATATCGTGGGCTTTGATATTTTCGCGGAGTAGCTCGTTTTTATGCTGATTGCGGGAAAGCACCAGCAGGTCGTTAATCATGCCATCTAAACGTTGAGTCTCTGTTTCGATACGTGCCAGTTCTTTGCTTTCACCGTGACGGCGGCGCAGCAAGGCAGTCGCTAATTGCAATCGGGTTAGTGGCGTGCGCAGTTCATGAGAGATATCGGAAATCAGCCGCTGCTGGGCGGTCACCATCCTTTCCAGCGCACTGATCATCTGGTTGAAACTACTGCCGGTCGCCAAAAACTCTTGCGGGCCAGATTCCAGTTCAGGATGTTGCCGTAAGTTGCCTCTTGCGACGTCATCGGCGGCATTTTTGAGTTTCCGCGCGGGCTTTGCCAGGCTCCATGCTAACCACAATAACAGTGGGGCACTGATTAACATGGTGGCAGCGGGCAGTAAAAAAGGTCGGTCAAACATCAAATTAATAAAATCGGACTGTGGACTACCCGCTGGCCTAATGATGTAGAGGTGATAATGATCCTCTCCATCGCGGACAGAAAAGGGGCCGAGTATTTCTGAACGGCCATATTTTTTCTTTTTAGGGTGATCGGAGTTATCGGATTGGCCGATAAAGTTGCGGATAACTTGTTGTTGATGGGGCGGGGTATTAATGTCACTGATCAGCCCTTCACTGGAGACGAGTATCAGACGTTGCCCCGATGGCGTCCACCGGGCAACAGCGCGATCCAGACGTAGCCACCAGAATAAGTCATTCCCAGAGTCGTTGATGAGTTCTTCTTCTATGAGTTTTGCCAGCTTTTCTCCCAACTGGTATTCACTGTCCAAAAGCGGCGTTAACTGCCGTGAGTCCAGTTTGGGCGCCATTAAGGCTATCATCAGGACAAGCGCAAGCGTGAACCAAAAGATGGCGAATATACGGGCTGTCAAGCTATTGATCATTTTGCGGAAACCATTAAGTACCCACGGCCGCGTAATGTCTTAAACCATGGAAGTTCATCAGTTCTGTTGGGTAATTTACGGCGTAGATTCGAAATATGCATATCAATAGCCCGATCAAAAGGCGTTAAGCGTTTTCCCAATACTTCTTGGCTTAAATGTTCACGGGAAACGACTTGCCCCAAATGTTGCGCCAATAAATACAGCAGGGTGAATTCTGTGCCGGTGAGATCCAAGATCATTCCATCAAAACTGGCTTCCTGACGCCCAGGGTTGAGTTGAAGTTTATCGATCTCCAGTATCGGTGTGCCAATATCGGCTTGTTGTTCACTCCAGTTGGAACGGCGCAAAATGGCCCGTATGCGGGCGACCAGTTCACGATCGTTAAACGGTTTGGGGAGGTAGTCATCCGCTCCCAGTTCCAACCCCAGAACACGGTCTAAATCGCTGCCACGCGCCGTTAACATGATAACCGGGGTCTGATGGTATTGCCGTAGCTCTTTCAGTGTCTCAATGCCATTTTTGCGCGGCATCATGATGTCCAGCAATAATAGGTCAATTGAAGAATCGATATATTGTAAAGCCTGTTCGCCATCGTGGGCGATGATCACATTGAATCCTTCCATCTCGAGCAGTTCTTTTAATAGCGATGTCAGTTCGCGGTCATCATCAACTAATAAGATTTTATGCATTAATTCTTCCTCCAAGAGCAAAATACGATAACAAACTTTTCTATTCCATGACTTTACGTTCTTTTACATGCTCTGACGCTAGTTTGCAGCCGTAAGGTTATAGTTATCCGCACTGAATCGAATGCTGCTGTTCGAGAAAGCGAGGAAATTTAATGCGTAACATAGCAATATTGGCTTTAGCGTCAATGGTTGTTCTGGGAACAACAGAAGCTTTAGCTAAAACTGCTGATACGGATCATATTCCTGAGGTGAGCGCCTCCTCCCCATATCCATATTGTATGCCATATGGCTCTAAGAGGAATGTTAATCATCACCGAAACAGTCAATATAACTATAGTTATCTCTTCGGTGGGATAGCGTTAACTGAACAGCAACGTGAGCAGATGTGGAAATTAGTCAAAGAGCAGCATCAATATCAGCAGCCGCTGATGGATATGCGAATTGAGCATCAAAAATTGAATGCCCTTTTAACTAATGAGGATTTTGATGAAGCTGAGATTCGTTCTCAGCTTGAAAAAATAGCCGAAAAGAATGTTGCTCTGGGTGTCGAAATTGCGCGCATTAATAATCAGATTTATCAGCTATTAACACCGGAACAGAAAGCGCTGTTAAAAAAATCGGTTGAAGTAAATGAATATGAAGCTCGAAAAGCGAACTGATTTTTTTGTTACCACTTTTGATGTTTAGTACTTTTGTTACACAGTAGCATCACCAACGATTTTCCTTGCCATAGACACCATCCCTGTCTTTCAGCCCCCTTGTGGGGCTTTTTTTTCAATAGCTTATAGCTGATATCCCTGAAAAAACAGCAACATAAAAAATACGAAAGAGTTAGGAAGTGTGTGAAAGTATGCGAACCGCCAGACCGAGCCAGCACTAAATAAAGCCGCGCTAACTTATGAAGTTGAGTCAGAGCGCGGCTTTGCAGGATATGCAGAACTGAAATTATTTTCTCTTTTGAATGATGATAAAAAAGAAAGAGAAAATGTTAAAGTGCGCTTAATTCATTAATTAGCGCAGGATTACGTTCAAGCATTTGAAGTAATTTAAGTGATGAGCCAGAAGGAATACGGCGGTGTTGCTCCCAGCTTTGAATGAGGGATGCAGAAACGCCAACAGCGTCGGCAAATTCACTTTGCTTTAACCCAAAGGTTTCGCGCAGGTTTTTTACATCAGGCAGACGATGGCGATGAATATTTTCAGCAGGAACAGAAAGTTCCCCTTTTTCAATCGCTACCATCTGATTCATGCTTTCAACAAGATCGTCAAAAAGTTTTTTGTCCATAATGTCTCCGTTGTATGAACAAGCCGCGTATCTACGCGGCGGTTGATTATTGCAATTTGTTACTGATGGCTTTAAGTACTTCTTTTTCTTTTGGGGTTAAGTCATCTTTTTTACTTTTAGGATAAATCAAAAGAAGATAGAGCCTCCCAGTTTTAGTGATGGTGTAGTAGATGATTCTGACACCGCCACGTTTCCCCATTCCTTCCCGCTGCCAGCGCATCTTTTTACATCCTCCGGTGGCGCTGATGGTACTGCCTTGTTCATGATTCTTTAGTAAGTGTTCCTGTAGTTGTCTAAATTCATCATCGGTTAACAGTTCTGCCCGTTCTCTACTTAATACGGGAGTTTCGATAAAAAGTAGGTATTCCATAAAACACATCCTTGCCCGTCTATGGAAAATATTATATTCGTACTATGTACGAGTGTCAAAGTGGGTTAGTACATGGTACGAAAGTTTAATGTGCAAAGAAAAAGTGACCCCAAAAATTTATAGATAATTTTTGTTTATGATTTTCTATTTCTTGGGTGATAGTATAAAGTTCCCGGTAAGGAGCTTTTATGTCAATGTGGACGGTGTTTAATGCAAAGCTTTTAATTTCAATTTATTACATGTTACGTTTCGACACCATTCCTGTCTTTCAGCCCCTCCATTGGAGCTTTTTTTTCGAGTTAATTTTTCTAATGTTCAAAGGCTATTTATTAATTAACACTCATATTTGCTAATCCATATTCCCAACCTGTTGTTATCTTAACCAATCTTGATTATCTTACCTCCCATTACTCCGTTATTAAAAAAATCTTATCATTGTCACCTCACATAAAAGGGATAGGAATACCCAACATGGTTCATTCTCATATCGATCATGATCTGATGCTGTTGCTGGGCGGGATATTTGGCATATTGGTGATTGCCAGTGTGATTGGCGGCATTTTGGCCTTGCGCTATTCAGGGGAAAGGCGCAAGGCCACTATCGATAACCTCAATGCCCGCATCCGTAGTTGGTGGATGATATGCATTATCTGTGTCTTGGCTATTGTGGTTGGGCCAGTGGGATCGGTGATTTTATTTGCGGTGATGTCATTTTTTGCCCTGCGTGAATTTATTACGCTAACCCCGATTCGGTGCAGTGATCATAAGGCACTGTTCTGGTGTTTTTTTGTTTTTATCCCTGCGCAGTATGTGTTGGTGGGAATGCAGTGGTATGAGCTATTCTCGGTTTTTATTCCCGTCTATGTCTTGCTATTTTTACCTGTCCGTACAGCCTTGCTTGGGGACACCATCCATTTTTTGGAACGCACCGCCAAAATCCAGTGGGGGATGTTAATCACAGTGTTTGCCATCAGCCATGCGCCCGCGTTGTTGATATTGGATATCCCAGAGTACAAAAACCAAAATATCAAGTTATTGCTGTTTCTGATGATTGTGGTGCAACTGTCTGATGTTTTGCAGTACGTATTTGGGAAGTTGTTTGGCAACCGCCCGATTGTGCCGAAACTGAGCCCCAATAAAACGGTTGAAGGATTTGTTGGCGGAATTTTCGTGTCTGCACTGTTGAGAATGTCGTTGTTCTGGGTCACACCTTTCTCTCCGTGGGAGGCGGGATTGATGTCGTTGGCAATTACCCTGATGGGGTTTATGGGCGGGTTATGTATGTCAGCGATTAAACGGGATAGCGGCGTGAAAGATTTTGGCGGGATTATTGCAGGTCACGGCGGAATGTTGGATAGAATTGACTCGCTTTGCTTCGCTGCCCCTATATTTTTTCATCTAACGCGCTATTTTTATCCCTGAGACGGAGTAACCAAAAGGCGGTAGTCAATGAATATCAATTATGGGCGATGGGTCAGTTCCGCTGCGTTGGCGGCAACGGTACTCGCCAGTGTGCTGTTGATAGTGAAAATTTTTGCTTGGTGGTTGACCGGTTCGGTGAGTTTATTGGCGGCGCTGGTGGATTCATTGGTCGATTTGGCCGCTTCCCTGACGAATTTTTTTATTGTGCGCTATTCACTCCAACCGGCGGATAAAGAGCACACTTTCGGGCATGGTAAGGCTGAATCACTGGCGGCGTTGGCGCAAAGTATGTTTATTTCCGGTTCGGCGATTTTCCTGTTTTTGACGGGCTTTCAGCACCTGTATTCCCCCAAGCCGCTGGAACATGCGGCAATAGGGATTGGGGTGATTGTTATTGCCCTGATTTCCACGATCTGTTTGGTGACCTTCCAAAAATGGGTGATCAGTAAAACGCAAAGTCAGGCGATCCGGGCGGATATGCTGCATTATAAGTCCGACCTCCTGATGAATGGGGCGATTTTGCTGGCGTTGCTGTTGAGTTGGTATGGCTTTAAACGTGCGGATGCACTCTTTGCCTTGGGAATTGGGGTTTATATCCTCTATAGTGCATTACGGATGGGTTATGATGCCGTACAATCTTTGCTTGATCGTGCCTTGCCGGATGAAGAGCGGCAGGAGATTATTGAGATGATCCGGAATTATCCCGGTGTGGCAGGTGGGCATGATTTGCGCACCCGTCAATCAGGCCCGATTCGTTTTATTCAGTTCCATCTGGAGATGGATGACAATTTGCCCTTGGTGCAGGCACATGCGTTGGCCGAAGAGATTGAAAATAAATTGCGCAATAGATTTCCAGATGCCGATATTATTATTCATCAAGATCCATGCTCCTCTGTCGCCGATGAGTATAAAAACCGTTGGGATTGACGGAGAATTTATTCATAATCAAAACAGCATCAAAAAATAGACATAATCTTAATGCAGAATAGCTGTTTTTCCGTATCATAGGCGGAGTTGAATCAATTCAGCTATGCAGTAACAATCAGGTTTCGCCAATATTATATCGACAAGTCAGAGGTCATCATGATCAACAAGATTAAAAGAATCGGAGTCTTAACGAGTGGCGGTGATGCGCCTGGCATGAACGCCGCTATTCGTGGTGTTGTTCGTGCCGCTTTAACCGAAGGGTTGGAAGTTTACGGCATTTATGATGGCTATCTGGGGTTGTATGAAAACCGCATGAAAAAGCTGGATCGCTTTAGTGTTTCCGACATGATTAACCGTGGTGGGACGTTTTTGGGATCAGCCCGCTTCCCGGAGTTCAGGGATGATAAGGTGCGGGAAATTGCCATTGAAAACATGCGCAAAAATGGGATCGATGCGTTAGTCGTGATTGGCGGTGACGGCTCTTATTTGGGCGCGAAAAAGCTGACTGAGGCGGGTTTCCCTTGTATTGGCTTGCCGGGAACGATTGACAACGACGTGGCGGGCACCGATTACACCATTGGTTATTTCACGGCGCTGGAAACGGTGGTTGAAGCGATTGACCGTTTGCGTGATACCTCAACGTCCCACAAACGCATTTCGATTGTTGAAGTGATGGGGCGTTATTGCGGTGATTTGACTTTATCCGCAGCCATCGCGGGGGGCTGTGAATTTATTGTCCTGCCTGAAAATGAAGATCCCTTCGATCGTGAAGAATTGCTGGCTGAGATTAAAGCCGGGATTGAAAAAGGTAAGCGTCACGCGATAGTTGCCATCACTGAACATGTCTGCGATGTGGCTGAACTGGCGAAATATATTGAAGCGGAAACCCGCCACGAAACCCGTGCAACGGTATTGGGGCATATCCAGCGTGGTGGTGCACCGGTCGCTTATGACCGCATCCTTGCTTCCCGCATGGGGGCATATTCGGTTCAACTCCTGCTGGAAGGGCATGGCGGTCGCTGTGTGGGTATCCAGAACGAGAAACTTGTTCATCACGATATTATTGATGCCGTGCAGAATATGCAGCGTGTCTTTAAGAAAGAGTGGCTGGAAACGGCGAAAAAACTCTACTAATCTGCTGTTACCTGCAAAATCCTATTTTGGAGACAGCCCGATCCTGTGGCTGTCTCATTCCTCATATTCTTCTTGTGCATAAGCAGAAAGTTAAAATTATTTCTGCGTCATCGCGCTTTCTGTCAGTTTTTATGGCGAAATCATAATAACTGAGGGGAAGGTGTGGCCGTGGCGATAATAAATGCAAGGGGTATAAATACGGGCTCAATATGGGCAATGACAAAAAAATATATTGTTTCAACGTTATCTTTGATGGTCTTGGCGATAACACCGCTGGCTAATCAGGTATGGGCAAAAGATCTGCAATTATTGAATGTCTCCTATGATCCGACCCGTGAACTGTACCAGCAATATGATAAGGCATTTAGCGAATACTGGCATAACAAAACAGGGGACAATGTGAAGATCCGCCAGTCACATGGTGGTTCAGGTAAGCAGGCTACTTCCGTTATCAATGGTCTTCAGGCAGATGTCGTTACGTTGGCACTGGCTTATGATGTGAATGCCATTGCTGAACGGGGAAGCATTGATAAGCATTGGATCCAGCGTCTGCCGGATAATTCAGCACCTTATACCTCCACCATTGTTTTTTTGGTGCGAAAAGGAAATCCTAAACAGATAAAAGATTGGCCGGATTTGATCCGTCCAGATGTTGCCGTAGTGACCCCGAACCCGAAAACTTCCGGCGGCGCACGGTGGAATTATCTGGCGGCCTGGGGATATGGATTAGCGCATAATAATCAGGATCAGGCCAAAGCCAAAGCGTTCGTGACGGCGCTCTATAAAAATGTGGAAGTGCTGGACTCCGGTGCACGCGGTGCAACGAATACCTTTGTGGAGCGCGGAATTGGCGATGTATTGATTGCCTGGGAAAACGAAGCATTATTGGCGATTAATGCGCTGGGTAAGGGGAAGTTTGACATTGTGACGCCGGGCATGTCTATTCTGGCGGAGCCGACAGTTTCTGTTGTCGATAAGGTGGTGGATAAACGAGGAACGCGGGAGCTGGCGACAGAATATCTGAAATACCTTTATTCTCCGGTTGGGCAGGAAATCGCTGCTAAAAATTATTATCGTCCGCGCGATAAAGCCATCGCAGAAAAATATCGCGCGGTTTTTCCTGATTTGAAGCTCTTTACGATTGATGAAGTCTTTGGCGGTTGGAATAAGGCGCAGAAAGAACATTTTGCCACAGGCGGAACGTTTGACGAGATTATCCGGCGTTAGCCATGAAGCTGATGACTGGGCAGATTGGCGCGTTTAGATTAAACAAAAAAACCGCCATGAATCAGGCTTCGTGGCGGTTGCGTCATTTTTCTGTTCTGTTAAAAAATTACGCTTTTTTGGCTTCTGCTGCGGCTTTGACGATAACAGCAAAAGCATCCGCTTTCAGTGATGCGCCACCAACCAGTGCACCGTCGATATCGGGTTGGGTGAACAGTTCGGCTGCATTGCCGGCGTTCACTGAACCGCCATATTGAATAATGACTTGTTCAGCAATCGCGGCATCTTGTTTTGCGATATGGTCACGGATAAATTTATGCACGGCTTGCGCTTGGGCTGGCGTTGCAGATTTGCCTGTACCAATGGCCCAAACAGGTTCATAGGCAATGACGGTATCTTTGAATGCTGCTACGCCCAGTGTGTTCAGGATCGCATCGATTTGGCGTGCACAGACGGCTTCAGTCTGGCCTGCTTCATTTTCTTGCTCGGTTTCACCAATGCACAGCACAGGGATCAGGCCTTGTTCTTTCAGGATAGCGAATTTCTTCGCGATGAATTCATCGCTCTCTTTGTGGTAAGTACGGCGTTCAGAGTGACCGATAATGATATATTTTGCCCCGACGTCTTTTAGCATTTCTGCGGACGTTTCGCCCGTGAAGGCACCAGAAAGATTGACGCCAATATCTTGTGCGCCCAAAGCAATACGGCTACCCGCCAGGGCATCTTTTGCCAGAGAAACATAAACTGTTGGTGGTGCGATAGCGACGCCACAGCCGTCAACATTGCTCAGTTCTTTACGCAGGCCTGCAATCAGGTCGTTAACCATATGGGTACGGCCATTTAATTTCCAGTTACCCATTACTAATGGATGTCGCATCTTTTTCCCTCCAACCCTAAAATAATCAAATTGCGAAATGAATGCACAGTATAAAGATCATCAACGCGAATAGCTCTGCGCTGCGTCACTAATTTTCATTTGCTGATGTGTCAGATAGCGATAGCTTAATCGGTTCAATTGCGAAGGTCATTATATTTTCGCTGCTGTTGACGATGATATAGCGTATTGCGCCCATTTTTTGACTGAAAGCGGGGCGGTTTTCTGCTGCCCGCAAGAGCCTTTCCCATTGAATTTCCGCTTGTCCAGGAGAAAGCGTGGGTTCAAATTGGTTGATCAGAGCAGTGATATATTTCTTTGCCAGTATACGGTTTTGTGCATTTTCTCGTTCATTTTGTGAGGGCAGCAGAGTAATTTGCAGGCTTTTAATCTTTTCACTGCCCCGTTCCAGTACGGCCGAAGAGTAAATGTTGTCATTGATTTTACTGGCGGCACGGAGAAAAGGCTGCGAAATATCTTTGCTGGCAATCACCCGATATTCGTATAACGGCGTGTCGGGATGTTTTTGGTTGTATTTTTCCCGAAAAGTGGGGATGGTTTCTTCGAAAGTCGGGGAATTCGGCAGTAGATACATTAACGGTGAGTTGATTTCTGGTGTGACAGAAGGTTCAGCGGCAGCGGCTGATAATGGTAAACCGATGGCAAAAGCGATTAATATTGTCACCAGAAGTTTATTTATGTCTGTTTTCATTTTGTTACTCACTGAGTTAAATCCTGGAAAAACAGCATCCACACAATTGGAAAATCATTGGAAAAGAGTACATGACATTACAACAATGGGGATTTTCATTCAAAGGCCGAATTGGACGACGAGAGTTTTGGATAGGCATAGGCATCTGTTTCGCCTTGATCTTTATGCTACTGACACTGCATGGAATGAATATCCTCCCCATAAATTATGCGGCGATTGGCATGACTTTGCTATTGTATCCAACGGCGGCGATTTTTTCGAAGCGTCTGCATGACCGGAATAAACGAGGGGGCTGGGGGTTACTCTTTGCGTTGGCTTGGATATTGCTGTCCCTTGACTGGAGCACCATGGCACCGATATGGCAATGGGGAATTGGTCGTTTTGTCCCAATACTGATTTTTGTCATGATGATACTGGATTGTGGGGTATTTCGCGGAACGGAAGGCGCCAATCGTTTTGGTGAGATGGCAGAAACGGTTGATTATATTTCTGCCAATAACCCTGCTCAAAAACGCTGATAAGTTTATTGCGGGCGCTGTGACCAGCCATCATGCGCTGATTACCAATATTGCTCGCTGGTGATATGGCCGGGTTTACGGCGCAGATGTTTTGCCATATTACGCTGCTCTTTTAACCGTTGCTGGGTATCCCTGACCATTTGGGGATTCCCGCACAGCATGACGTGGCTGTTTTCTGCCTGAATGGGTAAGCCGACTGCTGACTCCAGTTCGCCATTTTCAATCAATGCCGGAATTCTGCCCATCAGTGAATTTGGCCATTTTTCTCGGCTAACGATGGTCTGTATTCTTAGTTTACCCTGAAATTTTTTCTCTAATGCCTGCATCATGGGTAAATAACTCAAATCTTTTCCCCATCTGACTGCATGAACCAACACGATATTGTCGAATCGTTCCAGATCGATGCCTTGCTGGAGGATAGAAAGGTAAGGCCCAATAGCGGTGCCGGTGGACAGCATCCAGAGTGTCTGGCTGTCAGGGATCTCATCAAGAACGAAAAAACCCGCCGCTTGTTCTGTGACCAGCAGTTCATCCCCGATTTTTAGTGCCGCCAATCGGGGGCTGAGTTTTCCTTGCGGAACGGTCACCAGATAAAATTCCAGCTGATTGTCATCGGGAGAGTTGACATAAGAGTAAGCGCGTTGGATGCGCTCCCCTTCAATTTCCAATGCCAATTTTGCAAATTGCCCAGCCGTGAATTTCTCGACTGGTGCATGAATGTTGATGCTGAAAAGCGAGTCAGTCCAATGGGTGATGTCGGTAACTTTTCCTGTAACCCAATTTGCCATGACGATTAACCTCTCTACACAATTAGGGTATGAATTAACGATGTGAATGAATACAGCGTGAATTGATGATTTTTTGTGACGATTCTACGTGATTAGCGGCAATAGCATTATCGATTACGTGTTACGGTGTAATTGACTGGATTTTTGCCAATATTGTGGTTGAATATGTACACTTTTATTGACATGTGTGGAGAATATTTCTGTAATTTTTTCTTCATGTAAAATTGTATACTGAAAAGAAAAAATATAGATTTGCTTATTGAATCCTATCTCATTTAGTCAGTAAGTCGGGCGCTTTAATTAAGCGCTTGAGGGGCTTACTGTGGTTGATGATTGATTATTCGATTATTTTCAATGGGTTATTTTGTATAAATGCGATGAGAAAAATAGAACACTTTAATTTGTTGTTAATGTTAATTGCCCTGACCGCAGTTGGGCAGATGACGCAAACAATCTATGTGCCAGTGATTGCTGATATGGCAAGTGATCTTAAGCAGCCTGCGGGAGAAGTTCAGCGGGTAATGGCGGCCTATCTGTTTTCTTACGGGTTTTCGCAACTCTTTTATGGGCCGCTATCCGACAAAATAGGGCGCCGCCCTGTGATTTTAGTGGGGATGTCCATTTATCTGGTGGCGACGATATGTGCTCTGTTTGCCCCGAATTTATCGGTGCTGGTGATGGCGAGTGCATTACAGGGATTGGGCACAGGGGTTGCTGGGGTGATGGTGCGTACCATGCCGCGGGATTTATATACCGGCACGACATTGCGTTATGCCAATAGTCTGCTGAATATGGCGATATTGGTTAGTCCTCTGGCTGCCCCTATGATTGGTGGGATGGTTGCCCACTATTTTGGGTGGCGTTGCTGTTATTTGTTCCTATTGGTGTTGGGGATTGTTGTTGCTTCCTTTCTGGCTCGGCATTTACCGGAAACCCGCCCCGCCGGGACTAAACACAGTACGATGTTGGTTTCTTTCCATCAGTTACTCTCTCATGGCGTCTTTGTCTCGTACCTTATCATGCTGGTGGGTGGCTTGGCGGGGATTGCTGTTTTTGAGGCCAGCAGCGGCGTGTTGCTGGGGGCGGTGTTGGGGCTGGATAGCCTGACGGTCAGTATCTTGTTTATTCTGCCCATTCCTGCGGCGTTTTTTGGCGCGTGGCATGCGGGGCGTGAAAGTAAAACATCTTATCAGCTTATGTGGCAGTCTGTGATCTGTTGCTTGTTGGCGGGTATCCTGATGTGGTTGCCCGGCTGGTTTGGTTTTATGAATATCTGGACGCTACTGATACCGGCTGCGTTATTCTTTTTTGGCGCCGGTATGTTGTTCCCATTGGCAACGACTGGCGCGATGGAACCCTTCCCTTATCTGGCCGGCGCGGCAGGGGCTTTAGTGGGAGGATTACAGAATGTCGGTTCAGGGGTGGCAACGTGGCTGTCGGCGATGTTACCGCAAACTAGCCAATTTAGCGTTGGCATGCTGATGTTTTCTATGTCGCTTTTGATTCTGTTTTGCTGGCTGCCCATTTCCCAACGGCACCCGCGTCAGGAACATCCCGTTTCGTAAGTTCGGCTTAAGATACCTGCTCATCTCCCCGCGTCGCGGGGAGATGAGCATTTTGTCATTAAGCGCGATCTTCCCAATCCTGGGCACGGGCAACGGCTTTTTTCCAGCCATTATATTTATGGTTGCGTTCAGTCGTTTCGATGCCTGGGCGGAATTCTTTTTCAATTACCGCCTTACTTTTCACTTCATCCAGATCTTGCCAGAAGCCGACGGCCAAACCGGCAAGGAAGGCGGCACCTAACGCTGTGCTCTCACGCACTTCCGGGCGTTCTACACGGGTGCCGAGAATATCGGACTGGAACTGCATCAGGAAGTTGTTGGCGACAGCCCCGCCATCTACGCGCAGGGATTGCAGGCGCGTACCGGCATCAGCCTGCATCGCGTCCAGCACATCTCGGGTTTGGTAAGCGATGGATTCCAATGTGGCACGAATAATATGATTGCTATTGGCGCCACGAGTCAGACCGAAAATCGCCCCACGGGCGTAAGGATCCCAATATGGTGCGCCAAGGCCAGTAAATGCAGGAACAACATAAACGCCATTGCTGTCTTTGACTTTGGTCGCGAAGTATTCTGAATCTGCGGCATCGGCAATGAGTTTCAGCTCATCACGCAGCCATTGAATGGATGCGCCTCCGACAAATACCGCGCCTTCTAGTGCATAATTGACTTCACCGCGCGAGCCACAGGCAATCGTTGTCAACAGGCCATGATTGGAACGAACGGCGTCTTTGCCGGTGTTCATAAGCAGGAAACAGCCGGTGCCGTAAGTATTTTTTGCCATTCCGGGGTGCACGCACAGTTGCCCATATAATGCGGCCTGTTGGTCACCGGCGATACCCGCGATAGGAATGCGCGTGCCGCCTTTACCGCCGATATTGGTTTGGCCATAAACCTCGGAGGACGCAGCGACTTTTGGCAGCATAACGCGAGGTATTCCCAACTCATCAAGGATTTTCTGATCCCAGTCGAGATTATGGATATTGAACAACATGGTACGGGAGGCATTGGTGTAATCGGTCACGTGTACGCGCCCCTGAGTCATTTTCCAGACCAGCCAGGTATCGACTGTACCGAATAACAGTTCACCATTTTCAGCACGATGGCGGACACCTTCAACATTGTCCAAAATCCACTTTATTTTCGTCCCAGAGAAGTAAGGGTCAACCACCAAACCGGTATTGTGACGGATATATTCTTCCAGACCGTCTCTCTGTTTCAGTTTGGTGCAAATGTCTGCGGTCCGGCGGCATTGCCACACAATCGCGTTATAAACCGGTTTACCCGTTTCTCTTTCCCAAACAATGGTGGTTTCTCGTTGGTTTGTGATACCAATGCTGGCAATTTGGTCAGAACTGATATCCGCTTTTGCCAGCACTTCAACTAAAGTGGAGCTTTGGCTTGCCCAGATCTCCATCGGATCGTGTTCCACCCAGCCGGGTTTGGGATAGATTTGCGGGAATTCACGCTGTGAGATACAAACAATATTGGCATTGTGATCAAGTACAACGGCTCGTGAACTCGTCGTGCCCTGATCCAAAGCAACGATATATTTTTTTTCTGTCGTATTTTCTGTTGTCATAGCGATAACCTGGTTTTATTCAATCATGGCGCGGTAAATGGCGAGTAATCAGTTTGCGGTAGCCAAAAGCACCTAAAATCGCGCCAACAATAGGCGCTACCAATGGAACAAGGCAATAAGGAATATCCCGGCCTCCGGTTAGGGCAATCTCTCCCCAGCCAGCCAGATAAGCCACTAATTTGGGGCCGAAGTCACGCGCTGGGTTCAGGGCAAATCCAGTCAGTGGGCCAAATGAACCCCCGATAACCGCAATGAGAATACCGATTAACAGCGGCGCCAAAGGCCCCCGTGGCAGGCCATTACCGTCATCTGTCAGCGACAGGATCAGGCACAGTAAAACGGCCGCGATGATAACTTCAACGATAAACGCATGGAATACGGAGATCTGTGCGGCAGGGTAAGTGGAGAACACGCCTGCGGTGAAGAGACTTTCCTGCGAGCCGCGAACGATGTTGTGAACTTGCTCATAATCCAGGAAAAGGTTGTAATACATCATATAGATGATGAGTGCTGCGACAAAGCCGCCGAACATTTGGGCAACGATGTAAGGCAACACTTTTTTTCTGTCAAAGTTGGCAAACAGGCATAAAGCAAGGGTAACAGCAGGGTTAAGATGCGCGCCTGAAACGCCGGCAGTGAGATAAACTGCTAAGGCGACACCCAAGCCCCAAATAATGCTGATTTCCCATAAGCCCAGTTGTGCTCCTGCGATCCGGGCAGCAGCAACGCAGCCTAAGCCAAAAAAAACGAGCAATGCAGTTCCTAGAAATTCGGAAATGCATTGACCTGATAGTGTGGGAGTTGTGGTCTGGCTCATTTCTATATCCTATAAAAAAGTACAGGGGGGAGAGTAATTATTAGTCCCTTCTTATGTACTAAGAGAAAGGTGCCTGTGAATTTATCGTTAATGCGCGTAAACGAGAAATAGCGAAATTGAAATCTGCGTGTTGCGTCAACAAAATGAGCGAATTCGCATTTGTTTGGTGTTTTATTGAACTTGCCAAATGTGATCTTATAAACATTTGGGTTTGGTCACTATATTTCGCGTTATGCCGCACATTGAAAGGATGAAACTAGACAGACGTTAATAGGCTAAATACAATCAATACATTGCTTACAAGAGGGGCCCCAGAATGTCATTTGAAGTTTTTGAAAAACTAGAATCTAAAGTTCAGCAGGCGATTGATACCATCACTTTGCTGCAAATGGAAATTGAAGAATTAAAAGAAAAGAATGCAGTCTTATCTCAGGACGTCCAGAATATGACAGACAGCCGTGAATCTCTGGTACGTGAAAATGAGCAGCTCAAACAAGAACAATCAGCATGGCAAGAGCGCTTACGCACCTTGTTGGGTAAGATGGAAGATGTACAATAAGGTATCCAATGGCTTAGTTGAAAAAGGGCGATAATTGCGCCCTTTTTTTACATTTGATCATCGTCGCTGTCTACATCAGGCTCTTCGTCAATCTCCAGAGGGACATCGGATAACACGATGCCGGTATTGTCTGCGTAGAGATAGTCACCGGAGAAGAAGGTAACCCCACCGAAATTCACCCTAATATCGCTTTCTCCCGCCCCTTCACTATTGGAGCCAGCAGGAATGGCAGCCATCGCTTGAATACCAATATCAAGCTCTGCGAGATAATCAACCTGACGCACGGCACCATAGACGACAATGCCTTCCCACTCATTATTGGCAGCCAGTTGAGCCAGTTCTGCATCAACGAGTGCCTTGCGTACCGATCCACCACCATCGACGAGCAAAATGCGGCCATGACCGTTTTCTTCAAGTAAATCATAAAGCAGGCCATTGTCTTCAAAACATTTCACCGTGATGATCTGACCACCAAATGAAGTACGCCCACCAAAGTTGGAGAAGAGTGGCTCCACCACGTTTATATCATCTTGATATATATCACAAAGTTCGGAAGTATCATATTTCATGGGATTGACGTCTGGTTTATGCAAGGAACGGACAGTATATCCTTTTAAAGCGGGTGTTGGCAAAATCATCAATCTTAAAACTTATGTGTAAAATTGATGCCTACTCGCTTAATTAAATACCAATCCAATGGAAAACAGAATATTGGTCAATAAGGCCGCTTTGACCATTTGTGCCAACTTGGGACGCATCCCTTCCGGTGTGGGATCACGCAGTACTTGCGCCATATGTTTCAATAGCAGGGGAAAAGCGAGCAAGAATAACCAACTTATCCCAGCATTCAGGTACAGGAGCGTGAAGATCACCAGACAGAGCATGGCAGTGACCAGAAGGACAGCATGGTAATGGCGCGCCTTTTTTCCGCCCAACCGGACAGCCAGCGTATTTTTGCCATTTTGGCGGTCACTGTCGATATCGCGTAAGTTATTGATGTTCAAAACCGCCACGGAGAGTAAGCCACTGGCGGTTGCGGGCAAAAGCGTGTTGATGGAAAAATCACCGACTTGCAGATAGTAAGTCCCCAGTACACTTAAGTAGCCAAAGAAAATCAGCACGGAAATATCCCCCAATCCCAGATAGCCATAAGGACGGGTGCCCACCGTATAAGTGATCGCCGCGACAATCGCCAGCAGCCCCAAAGCCAGGAAACCCACTATGTCGCTTGGGCTATTGCAGGCGACAGCAATAAGGGAAATGCCGGATAAACAAGCGAGCAGCACGGTGATCTTCAAGGCATTTTTCATCTGTTTGGCGCTAATCAGACCTTTTTGCATGCCCCGCAGCGGGCCAAGGCGTTCTTCGGTATCACTGCCTTTGACCACATCACCGTAATCATTGGCAAGATTGGACAGAATTTGCAGTATGGCGGCGGTTAATAACGCCAGTAACGCGACAGGCCATTTGAAATGCCCTGCCCATGATGCAAGGGCCGAACCCGTTATGACGGCAGCAACAGCCAGTGGCAGCGTTTTGGGGCGTAAACTTTCCAGCCATGCCTGTATCTGGCTGATAGACGTTGTTGAGCTCATATTGTCACTGTTTGTCATTATGAATGGGGTAATAAAATGTTGGTGTAATCAATTTTATACCATCGAAGATAGCGAAAAGGGAGGCTAAAAGCCTCCCATTTTTGCGATTTCTTATGATGCCAAGATAACGGATTATAAAATAAACCGGCTCAAATCTTCATCGGCAACCAGTTCGTCCAAGTGCTCTTTGACGTAATCCGCATTGATTTCAACGAATTGACCTTGACGTTCACTGGCATCGAAAGAGATATCTTCCATCATGCGCTCAAGCACGGTGTGCAGACGACGGGCACCAATGTTCTCAGTGGTTTCATTCACTTGCCATGCAGCTTCGGCAATTTTACGGATACCGTCAGTCGTGAATTCGATATTCATGCCTTCCGTTGCCATCAGGGCTTTGTACTGTTCAGTCAGTGAAGCATTAGGCTCGGTCAGGATACGTTCAAAATCTTCCGTGGTCAGGGCCTGCAATTCAACGCGGATTGGCAAGCGGCCTTGAAGTTCTGGGATCAGATCGGAAGGGCTGGCAACCTGGAAGGCGCCGGAAGCGATAAATAGGATATGATCCGTTTTGACCATGCCGTGTTTGGTGGAAACGGTACAGCCTTCAACCAGCGGCAGCAGATCGCGCTGAACCCCTTCACGGGAAACATCCGGGCCAGAAGTTTGGCCGCGTTTACAAATTTTATCGATCTCATCAATGAAAACGATGCCATGTTGTTCAACGGCATCAATCGCCTGTTGTTTCAGTTCTTCAGGATTGACCAGTTTTGCGGCTTCTTCTTCGATCAGCAGCTTGAATGCGTCTTTGATTTTCATCTTGCGACTTTTTTGACGCTGGCCTGCCAGGTTTTGGAACATGGATTGCAACTGATTCGTCATATCTTCCATGCCCGGCGGTGCCATGATTTCAACACCAACCGGCGCGGCTGAAACTTCGATTTCAATTTCTTTATCGTCTAACTGGCCTTCACGTAATTTCTTGCGGAATGCCTGACGGGTTGAAGATGGCTCAGACTGGGATTCTGCCTGTCCCCAGTTATTTTTTGCCGGTGGCAGCAGGACATCCAGAATACGCTCTTCGGCCAATTCTTCTGCGCGATAACGATTTTTCTCAATGGATTGCAGACGCACCATTTTGACGGCGGCATCAGTGAGATCACGGATAATGGAATCGACTTCTTTACCGACATAGCCCACTTCGGTGAATTTCGTCGCTTCAACCTTGATAAAAGGCGCGTTGGCCAGTTTTGCCAGACGGCGGGCAATCTCGGTTTTACCGACACCGGTTGGACCGATCATCAGAATATTTTTAGGCGTGACTTCATGGCGCAGTGATTCATCTAACTGCATGCGACGCCAGCGGTTACGCAGGGCAATAGCAACCGCACGTTTTGCTTTGTCCTGACCAATAATGTGATTGTTGAGTTCGCTGACAATTTCGCGAGGAGTCATTTCAGACATACTATCTATCCTTACGCTTTCGAAGGCAGTTCTTCAAAGTTGTGATTATGGTTGGTGTAGATGCAGATATCGCCGGCGATAGTCAGAGCGCGCTCTGCGATTTCTCTGGCGCTGAGTTCGGTGGTTTCCAGCATGGCGCGGGCAGCCGCCTGTGCGTATGACCCGCCGGAACCAATGGCGATCAGGTCATTCTCTGGCTGAATCACATCACCGTTACCGGTAATGATCAGAGAAGCATTTTCATCGGCGACAGCAAGCAGGGCTTCCAGCTTGCGCAGCATGCGATCCGTTCGCCAGTCTTTGGCGAGTTCAACGGCAGCTTTGGTCAGGTGCCCTTGATGCATTTCGAGTTTTCGTTCAAATAGCTCGAACAGCGTGAACGCATCAGCAGTACCGCCGGCAAAACCCGCGATGACTTTGTCATTGTAAAGGCGACGGACTTTGCGGACATTGCCTTTCATAACGGTATGGCCCATTGTTGCTTGTCCATCACCACCGATGACGACTTTGCCATTACGGCGAACACTTACGATTGTAGTCACGAGTTAGCCCCTGGTTACAAAATAGAAGAGGGTACACACGGTGCATTCATTGTTATCCCACAATTGCCTGCGCACTGCTGATAAAAGCACCATGTGTCAGTTATTAGGAATTAAGATGGGGGAGCTTTCCGCTTTTTCAACCCCCGGCAGGGCGGAGAATACAACCGGGGACACCCGCGGTGGCAACGCGTTCGCGCATCTTTTCAGCACTGGCTTTGTTTTTATAAGGACCAAGCACAACACGGTTCCAACTGTCTTTCGTGGTAATCTGGCTCTCAATGCCGGCGAATGCAAGGCTGGCACGGACAGATTCTGCCTGTTCCATGGTTCGGAAAGAGCCGCATTGTAGTATCAATTTTGTCTCATTGGCTTCAGGTTTTGGCTTTTGTTCTGGCAAAGACGGTTCGGTTGGCCGTTGGGTATATTGTTGCTGTGCATAATCAGATTGATCTGGAGGATGGATCAATACCCGCGAACGTGGAACGGATTCACTGTTATAAGGCACCTCTTTCAATGAAATAGGCGGCTGGCGCATATCTGCCTGCATTTGTTCGAGTAGCTGTTTCTGTTCTGGCGTTAATTGGGGCGCTTGATTGAACGGTTTATTCAATGGTGCATCCGGTTCCTGTAGGGAAGATTGATTAACCGGGCGATTTTCCAATTCTTTGATGTAACTCCAACGCTCTTCTGGTTTTGGTGGCAGGCCATGCCCCTTGGTTTGATGGTGGGACTGTGGGGCATTTTGTACACGTTCTTCCTGCTTATTGTGCACGATGAAATAAAGCCCACCAATAAACGTGACCACCAAGGCCACGGCAACGGCTAATGTAGTTTTGGGTAATCCTTGAACCTGATTTTTTTTCTTACCCGTATTTTTCCGACGGGGATTGTTACGCCCGCGACTCACATAATCTCGTTGTGCCACTGTTTAATTCACTGAGTTATTAAAAGATGAAGGAATGAATAACTAATGTTACTTAACCTATTGTTATTTGCCTAGCTTTTAGGCGAACAAGTACTTGCACGAATGATCAATTCTGCCTCCAATAATCTTGAACCTTTAGAAACTGAGCGGCCTTGAAGCTGTTCCAGCAACAACAGAATGGAATGATGCCCAATTTCATAACGGGGCTGTTTCACTGTGGTTAGGGCTGGTTCGCAATATTGCGCGAGGTTTAAATTATCGAAACCGACAACAGAGAGATCTTCTGGTAATTTTAATCCCATTTTTTTAGCTTGCCACATTGCGCCCATCGCCATGACATCACTATGGCAGAAAATAGCGCTTGGCGGCTTTGGCAGAGTCAGCAGGTTTTCCGCCAATGTTGCTCCGCTTTCATGGGTGAAATCACCGCGGATAATATACTCTTCACGAATCTCTTCCCCTGTGCGCCGCAATGCCTGAATGTAACCTTGCAAGCGATAGTGGCACAGTGGCATGGTTTCCGGTCCGGTAATGCAGGCAATGCGTTTGTGTCCCAGCTTTTGCAAGTGATGGGTCGCATTGAAGGCGGCGGTCAGGTTGTCTATATGGACGGTAGGCAGTTCCAGTTCTGGTGCAAATTCATTCGCCATCACCATTGGCGGCAGGTTTTTTTGCTCTTCTTTGGAAACATTAAAAGGCATGTTGGAACCCAATAACACCATACCATCAATGCGTTTAGTGATCAGAAGATTGATAAAAGCGTGTTCTTGTTGCTGCTGATGTCGGCAATCCCCGATCAGAACTAAGTAACCGTGTTTAGCCGCGGTTTCTTCGATGCCGTGAATGACGTCAGCAAAGAAAGGGTCACTGATATTGGGGACGATAACTAAGATAGTTCTGGAATCATTGCGCCGTAAATTTTTGATCAGCTTGTGGGGATAGTAACCGACTTCCAATACCGCATTCTCAACCTTCTGGCGCGTGCGGGCAGAAACCTTATCAGGATTCATTAGGGTTCTTGATACCGTTGCAGTAGAAACGCCTGCCGCTTTGGCAACATCTTTCATGGTTGCCAATGCGCAATTCTTTTTTTCCATAGTTCACTCCTCGCTTTCTACAGGCAGCGAAACGATTGCTATCCGGATTGCTAAAAAAACGCCAGTCATTCCTGAGGAGTGCTGGCGGGTTGTTTTCTACAGCAATATTAATGAGTTCATTTTAAACTGATTAATCGATCAATCCGTTACTTTGTTTACATAAAAAGTGTGATATGAATCATTTCTTAGAGATGCTTCGCAAATTAAAGAAATAATGGTCTCTGTTTTGCTTACTCAACCTTCAGTCGGATCAACATCAATATTCCATTTCACTTTACGCGCCTGTGGCAGGGCCGTGATTTGGGGATAGATTCCCGCCATCATTTTCTGTAGGAAAATGCGCGAAGGGTGCTGAACCATCAATTGCCAACGATAACGGCCGCCCCGTTTGGCCTGTAATGCAGGGACTGGCCCCATGATCCATAGATGGTCATCATAATGTGGATGATGTTCAAACAGTTGGCGCATCTGTTGCAAAAATGCGGGAGCGTGCTGATTGTCATGATCTTCTGTGCGAAGCAGGATATGGCTCACAAAAGGGGGAAGGTGAACTTGTTGGCGCTCCTCCATCGCTTGTCGGGCAAAGGCATCGTAGCCTTTTTCCAATAATATTTGTAACAGAGGATGCTCAGGATGGTGGGTTTGGAGCACAACTTCCCCCCGCTTTCCCGCTCGTCCTGCCCGACCGGAGACCTGGGTATAGAGTTGGGCAAAGCGTTCGGCTGCCCGAAAATCCGCAGAAAACAGGGCACCATCGACATCCAGTAAAGCGACTAGCGTCACATCAGGGAAATGGTGGCCTTTCGCCAGCATTTGCGTGCCAATCAAAATGCGGGCACCGCCTTGATGCACTTCCGCCAGTTGCTGTTCCAGTGCTCCTTTGCGGCTGGTGGTATCACGGTCGATACGGGTGACCGGAATAGCAGGAAACAGCTTGGAAATTCCTTCTTCAAGCTGTTCAGTGCCCAAACCGACAGGCATTAAGTGAGTGGAACCGCATTGCGGGCATTGGCGCGGAATTGGGCGCTGGCTGTCACAGTGGTGGCAACGCAGGTGGCGATGATTCTGGTGCAGGGTGTAATAGTGATCACAGCGTTGGCACTCTGCGATCCAGCCGCATTCGTGGCAGAGCAGGGCGGGAGAATAACCACGCCGGTTTAGAAACAGGATGACCTGATTGTCAGCCTTGAGGTGTTCACTGATGCGATTGATGAGCGGTTGTGATAATCCCACCGTCAATGGCAAGCCTTTCAGATCCAGTAAATGCTGGGTTGCGGGTTGAGCGTGGCCGGCCCGTTGGGTTAAGGTGAGTTGGCGATATTTGCCTTGTTGCACATTATAGAGCGTTTCCAGGGCGGGGGTGGCGGAACCCATAATGATCGGGATGCCCTCTTTTTTCGCCCGAAACACCGCGAGATCACGGGCATGATAGCGCCAGCCTTCTTGCTGCTTGTAAGAGCTGTCATGCTCTTCATCGATAATGATGACGCCCAGATGAGCAAAGGGTGTAAACAGGGCGGATCGTGTCCCGATGACGATGGCATTTTCCCCTCTTTTCGCTTTCAGCCAAACGGCCAACCGTTCACTGTCATTCAGGGCTGAGTGCAGGACATCAACGGGCGCGTTGAAACGTTCCCGGAACCGCCGGATAGTCTGTGGAGTCAAGCCAATTTCAGGGACTAAAATCAGCGCCTGTTTACCTTGGGCCAGAATATTCTCCAGCACACTAAGGTACACCTCCGTTTTACCGGAGCCAGTGATACCTGCCAATAGCCACGGAGAAAAGGTCTGATCTTCTGCCCGGATAGCGCCTACCGCAGTCGCTTGCTCGGTATTGAGGGTTAACCGCTCGCCGAGGGTTGTAAAATGCGCATGCCAGTTTTCCGCTTCGGGTTGGATGGGATACAGGGCAATCAGTGATTTCTTTTTCAGCGCTTGCAGTGCGCTTTCACTTAAGCCTAATTCCGCGACTTGGTAACGATAAATAGGCTGTTGGTGCAAAGCGGCCAACGCTTTCTGCTGTTTGGCGGAACGCTTGAGTTGGGTCAGAGGGAATTCACGGCCTGCCTCAGTGACCTGCCATTGCCAGAGTGGAGAAAACTCTGCCGGTTTTCCCTGCCGTAACAAGATGGGCAGGGCATGGAACAGAACTTCCCCCAGTGGATAGTGATAATAGCTGACCGCCCACTGGAGCAATTGCCAGAGATCGTGGGGGAAAAGAGACTGAGCATCAAGAATGGCGGCAATAAACTTGAGTTGTTCAGGAGGAAGTTCGCTGTGGTCTGCGATCCCTGTGACGATACCAATCGCATTACGCTGGCCAAAAGGCACGCGCACGCGCACACCAATGGCGGGCAAAGGTAATCCTGTCGGCAATAGATAATCAAACGTGCGGGTGAGAGGGACAGGCAATGCCACCTGAACAACGGTCATAAGGCGATTTCCGGATAATTAATCAATAGATAATAAAGGCATCTTGAAGTATGACGAGTCTGTAAAAAAACATCTAGCGATAAGGATATCATAGCAAATCGGCAGATTTCATTGCGCAATAAACAGATATTCTGTATGATCCGCCGCCTTTGGTATAGAAATTACCGATACTTATTTTTATCAACACGACGTGTGGTGTCTGGCGGTAACAAGGCTGGATAGCGACACGGCCTGAACAGAGGTTTCCCATGAAAGAAGGTATCCATCCTAAGTACGAAGAAATTACTGCATCTTGCTCTTGCGGTAATGTTATCAAAATCAACTCCACTGCTGGCCACAACCTGAATCTGGACGTTTGTGGTGAATGCCACCCGTTCTACACTGGTAAGCAGCGTGATGTTGCGACCGGTGGTCGTGTTGATCGCTTTAACAAACGTTTCAGCGTTCCAGGCACTAAGAAGTAATGACTTTTTCCGGCCAGTAATCAATACAGGCCGGATAGTTAAGACAAAGATAGTTGAAACAAAAACGCCCGATGTTTTGCATCGGGCGTTTTTGTTATCAATCAATCAATATTCCCATGTATCAGGATCGATACCCAGCTCACGCATCATGATTTTCGCTGCCTCTGGGATTTCGTCATGGCGTTCTTTGCGTAAATCGTCATCATTAGGCAAAGGCTGTCCAGTGAACGCATGGAGAAAAGCCTCACACAACAATTCACTGTTTGTTGCATGACGCAGATTGTTCACCTGACGGCGGGTGCGTTCATCAGTCAGAATTTTCAATACCTTCAGCGGGATTGAAACTGTAATCTTTTTGACCTGTTCACTTTTTTTGCCATGTTCAGCATAAGGGCTGACATACTCACCATTCCACTCAGCCATGAGATACCTTAAGTAATTTTTGAATCAATTAATTGAGACCAGCATTGAGATCAGAAGTTGGCGGGAATTTCTGACCTATTTTCATGTCGATAATGCGCTAGTCTAGCATAATTCACCTATCGACTATATCGCCTCACCCGCACTAAATTATAAAATATAACCAGAAGACCTATACTCGTCATACTTCAAGCGGTATTTATTATCTCTCCACAGCGCGGGGGAATAATAAGCTACTTTCGTCTTATGAGCCGCAACTTGAAGTTCATAGGGTATATGAACTTCATAGGGTATATAAAGTGTAATGACGTTCATTGAATTGTGGTATTAAACCGCAAAACATTTTGGATGTCTAGATGTATTGACGTCTATCTCTCCAGTCGCTATTCTTGCGTGACGCCAATAATAACGATGACGGGGAAAGGCTATGGGATGTAAGCAAGCGACGATTGCGGTTCACAGTGGTTCAAATATTGACGAACAATATGGTTGTGTGGTTCCACCTATCTATCTTTCCAGTACCTATAACTTTACCGGTTTTAATGAACCGAGGGCGCATGATTACTCCCGCCGTGGCAACCCCAGCCGGGATATTGTCCAACAGGTTTTGGCCGAGCTGGAAGGCGGCGCGGGCGCTGTCATGACCAGTAGTGGTATGTCAGCGATTCACCTGCTCTGTACGGTCTTCCTGCAACCGGGGGATGTCTTGGTGGCACCTCATGATTGTTACGGTGGCAGTTACCGTCTTTTTGACAGCCTGAGCAAGCGAGGCGCATACAAGGTGATTTTTGTTGATCAGTCAGATGAACAGGCGTTGAAACAGGCATTAGCCCAAAAGCCCAAATTGGTGCTGATTGAAACACCGAGTAATCCTTTGTTGCGGATCGTGGATATTCAACACATTTGTGCATTGGCTCATGAAGCTGGGGCATTGGCCGTCGTCGATAACACCTTCTTAAGCCCGGTATTGCAAAAACCCTTGGCGTTGGGGGCGGATTTAGTGGTTCATTCGTGTACGAAATATTTGAATGGGCACTCTGATCTGATTGCCGGCGCTATTATCGCCAAAGAGTCGTCCATTGCGGAAGATTTGGCGTGGTGGGCGAATAATATTGGCGTCACGGCAGCGGCCTTTGACAGCTATTTGTTACTGCGTGGCATTCGGACATTATCGGCCCGCGTGCTGCTCCAACAAAATAATGCAATGGCCATTGCGGATTACCTGCAACAGCAGCCCCAAGTGAAAAAACTCTTCTACCCGGCGTTGAAGGATCATCCGGGGCATGACATTGCGGTTAAACAGCAGCAAGGTTTTGGGGCGATGCTCAGTTTCGAACTGGATGGCGATGAACAGACTCTGCGTCGTTTTTTATCTGCGTTAAAATTGTTTACTTTGGCTGAATCCCTGGGTGGTGTGGAGTCGTTGATTTCTCATACTGCAACCATGACACACGCGGGAATGTCAGCCGAAGCACGGGCTCAGGCAGGGATTACGGATTTACTTCTTCGTGTCTCTGTAGGAATTGAGGATAGTCAGGATTTAATTGCTGATCTGGAGCATGCGTTTCAGGCAGCGGCAACGAGGTAATCATGAGTACACTGGCAACAGCGGGGGCGGAATCTGGCCGCCAGTTACATAAATTTGGCGGCAGCAGCCTGGCGGATGTGAAGTGCTATCAGCGGGTGGCTGATATTATGGCGAACTACAGCCAGCCGGGTGATTTGATGGTGGTATCGGCAGCAGGGAGTACCACCAACCAGTTGATCGACTGGCTTAAATTGAGCCAGAGTGACCGGATCTCCGCCCATCAAATCCAGCAATCTTTGCGGCGTTACCAGCAAGAATTAATCCGTGGTTTGTTGCCCGAAGCCGTTGCAGAAGAGCTGAGTGCCATGTTTATCGCTGATCTGGAAAGATTGAGTGCCTTGTTGGATAAACCCGTCACCGATATCACCTATGCAGAAGTGGTCGGTCATGGGGAAATTTGGTCTGCGCGCTTAATGGCTGCGGTACTTGAAAATCAGGGGATACCCAGCGCATGGCTGGATGCGCGTCAATTCCTGCGGGCAGAGCGCGTTGCACAGCCGCAAGTTGATATCAGTTTATCCCAGCCGCTGTTTAGCCAATTATTGATCCAAAATCCCAATAAGCGTTTAGTGGTGACCGGTTTTATTTCCAGAAACCAGAAAGGTGAAACGGTATTGCTGGGGCGCAATGGCAGCGACTATTCTGCGACCCAAGTCGGGGCGTTGGCGGGTGCCAAAAAAGTCACGATTTGGAGTGATGTGGCGGGGGTTTACAGTGCCGATCCGCGTAAAGTCAAAGATGCCTGCCTGTTGCCGTTGTTGCGTTTGGATGAAGCCAGTGAATTGGCGCGTCTGGCGGCACCGGTGCTGCATACCCGGACATTGCAGCCGGTTTCCATCAGCGATATTGATCTGCAATTGCGTTGCAGTTATCAGCCTGAACAGGGTTCCACCCGGATTGAACGGGTGCTGGCCACAGGAACCGGTGCCAAAATCGTCACCAGCCATGATGATGTTTGCCTGATTGAACTGCATGTTTCTTCTGCCCACGATTTCAGGCAAATCTACAAAGACATTGACGCGTTGTTAAAGCGCGCTCAAGTCCGGCCACTGGCAACCGGATTACATGCAGACTGCAACCTGATCCAACTTTGTTACACCTCAGAGGTTGTCAATAGCGCCCTTGATGTTTTGCAGGATGCCGCCTTACCCGGCAAACTCTCTTTGCGTGAAGGCTTGGCGCTGGTGGCGTTGGTCGGGGCGGGGGTATGCAAAAATCCGCTGCACAGCCATCGTTTTTACCAACAATTAAAAGATCAGCCCGTTGAATTTATCTGGCATGCGGAAGATGGCATCAGCCTTGTGGCTGTACTGCGTTCCAATCAGACATCGCATTTGATTCAGGGGTTACACCAGAGTCTGTTCCGGGCAGAAAAACGCATCGGTTTGGTGCTGTTTGGCAAAGGCAATATCGGTTCTCGTTGGTTAGAACTGTTTGCTCGCGAACAGAAGAATATTTCTGCCCGCAGCGATTTTGAATTTATTCTGGCAGGTGTCGTCGATAGTCGTCGGAGTTTGCTGAATTATCAAGGCATTGATGCCAGTCGGGCACTGGCTTTCTTTGATGATGAAGCGATTGAACACGAAGAAGATGCCCTGTTTTTATGGATGCGGGCACATCCTTATGATGATTTAGTTGTACTGGATGTGACGGCAAGTAAAGAATTAGCCAAAGAGTATATCTATTTCGCCAGTTATGGATTCCACGTGATCAGTGCGAACAAAGTTGCCGGTTCTTCCGATAGCAACACATACCGTCTGATCCGTGATGCCTTTGCAAAAACGGGGCGTCATTGGTTATACAATGCCACGGTGGGGGCTGGGTTGCCGATTAACTACTCCGTCAGGGACCTGCGGGAAAGCGGTGATACGATTTTATCCATCAGCGGCGTTTTCTCCGGCACATTATCTTGGCTGTTCTTGCAATTTGATGGTTCGGTGCCTTTCAGTGAGTTAGTTGAACAGGCATGGCAACAGGGGTTGACGGAACCCGATCCACGTATCGATCTTTCTGGTCAGGATGTGATGCGTAAGCTGGTGATCCTGGCTCGCGAAGCCGGTTATGAGATAGAGCCTGATCACGTGCGGGTTGAGTCGCTGGTGCCGGAAGAAGCACGAGGCGGCTCTCTCGAAGAGTTCTTTGAAAACAGTGCCGCCATTAATGAGCAGATGCTGCAACGTCTGGAAGCGGCACGGGAAATGGGCATGGTACTCCGCTATGTCGCACGTTTTGATGCCAGTGGTAAGGCGAAAGTGGGCGTGGAAGCGGTGCGCAGTGATCATCCATTGGCCTCACTGCTGCCGGCCGATAATGTCTTTGCGATAGAAAGCCGCTGGTATCGCGATAATCCGCTGGTGATCCGCGGCCCCGGTGCGGGACGGGATGTCACGGCGGGCGCAATCCAATCCGATTTAAACCGCCTGTCGCAACTTTTGTAGTCTGCTGTTAGATTATCATCTGGACAAGATGCCCATTGCGCCAATCCGCTGGCGAAATGGGTGATATACAGTAACACAAGGCCAGGAACCCTATGAATCAACAATATTCCGCAATGCGAAGTAATGTCAGTATGCTCGGTAAGTTGCTGGGCGACACCATTAAGGAGGCTTCAGGAGAAGATATTCTTGATAAAGTTGAAACCATCAGGAAATTATCTAAATCATCCCGCGCGGGTAACGGAATCCATCGTCAGCAGCTTTTATCGACGCTGGAAAATTTATCCAATGATGAATTATTGCCGGTCGCGCGCGCGTTTAACCAGTTTTTGAATCTGACTAACGTTGCCGAACAGTACCACAGCATTTCACCACATGGTGAAGCAGCCAGTAATCCGGTGGCGTTGGCGGCATTATTCAAGCGACTTAAAGACAAACAATTCAGCAATGATGATTTGATCAACGCGGTCAATGCGCTGGCAATTGAACTGGTTCTGACCGCTCATCCGACAGAAATTGCCCGCCGCACGCTGATCCATAAATTGGTTGAAGTCAATGGCTGTCTGGCACAGCTTGATCATGATGATCTGGCGGATTATGAGCGCACTAACATCATACGCCGGTTACGTCAGTTGATTGCCCAATCATGGCATACCGATGAGATCCGCAAGATTCGCCCATCCCCCATTGATGAAGCAAAATGGGGTTTTGCCGTCGTCGAAAACAGTTTGTGGGAAGGTGTACCGGCATTCCTGCGTGAATTCAATGAACAACTGGAAGAATCTATTGGTTATAGTTTGCCAGTAGAATCGGTGCCAGTACGTTTCACTTCGTGGATGGGGGGAGATCGTGATGGCAATCCCAATGTGACCGCCGAAATTACCCGCCACGTCTTACTGTTGAGTCGTTGGAAAGCCGCCGATCTGTTCCTGAAAGATATCCAGGTTTTGGTTTCTGAACTCTCCATGTCGGAGTGTACGCCTGAGCTTCGCCAAATGGCGGGAGGGGAGCAAGTTCTGGAGCCTTACCGTGAAATAGCCAAACGACTGCGAACGCAGTTAGGTAACACGCTGGTTTATCTGGAAAAATGCCTTAAAGGTGAGCAAGCGCTGCCACCTGCGGATCTGCTCTTGTATAACGAACAGCTATGGCAACCGCTCTATGCCTGTTATCAATCCCTGAAAAATTGCGGTATGGAAATTATCGCAAACGGGCAATTGCTGGATACCTTGCGTCGCATCCGTTGTTTTGGTTTGTCTTTGGTGAGAATTGATATCCGGCAGGAAAGCACCCGCCATATCGATGCGATTGCCGAACTGACGCAATATCTGGCAATGGGGGATTATGCCAGTTGGTCGGAAACCGAAAAACAGACGTTCCTGTTGCGAGAATTACAGTCAAAACGCCCGCTGATCCCGCGTGACTGGCAGCCAAGTGCAGAGACTCAAGAGGTTTTCGATACCTGTAAAGTGATTGCGGAATCGCCACAAGATTCGATTGCCGCTTATGTGATTTCCATGGCGAAAGTGCCTTCTGATGTGCTGGCGGTGAAATTGTTGCTGAAAGAAGCGGGATGCCCATTGTCACTGCCTGTCGTACCACTGTTTGAAACCCTTGATGACCTGAACAATGCAGAAAGCGTGATCCGGCAACTATTGGGGATTGAGTGGTATCGCTATCTGATTAAGGACAAACAGATGGTGATGATTGGTTACTCTGATTCTGCCAAAGATGCTGGGGTGATGGCGGCATCGTGGGCACAATATCGGGCGCAGGATGCGTTAATCAAAGTGTGTGAAAAAGAGGGGGTAACACTGACGCTGTTCCACGGGCGCGGGGGGACAATTGGCCGTGGCGGTGCCCCTGCTCATGCGGCTTTGCTCTCCCAGCCGCCGGGCAGTCTGAAAGGCGGCTTGCGCGTAACGGAACAAGGGGAAATGATCCGCTTTAAGTTTGGTTTGCCACAGGTGACGATCAGCAGTTTAGCCTTGTATGCCAGTGCGATTCTGGAGACCAACTTATTGCCACCACCGGAGCCGAAACCAGAATGGCAGCAGATTATGGATACGCTCTCGGCGGTTTCCTGCGACATGTACCGTGATTATGTGCGTGAGCAACCGGAATTTGTGCCCTATTTTCGGGCAGCAACACCGGAACAAGAGTTAGCAAAATTGCCATTGGGTTCGCGGCCAGCGAAACGGCGCCCGACGGGCGCCGTTGAAAGTTTGCGCGCGATCCCGTGGATATTTGCCTGGACGCAAAACCGCCTGATGTTGCCGGCATGGCTGGGCGCTGGCGCGGCGCTGCAACAGGTGATTGACGCCGGTAAATTACCAGTATTAACCGATATGTGCCGCGACTGGCCATTCTTCAATACCCGTATTGCCATGCTGGAGATGGTGTTTGCCAAGGCCGATTTGTGGTTAGCTGAATATTATGACCAGCGTTTAGTGGAGCCGAAACTCTGGCCGTTGGGAATAAAATTGCGTGACCAACTGGCACAGGATATCAAAACCGTACTGACCATTGCGCAGGATGAGCAATTGATGGCAGATTTGCCGTGGATCGCCGAATCCATCGCCTTGCGTAACGTCTATACCGATCCGTTGAACGTACTCCAAGCCGAACTATTACAGCGTTCCCGTCAACAGGAAAACCCTGATCCCCATCTTGAGCAGGCGCTGATGGTAACGATTGCTGGTGTTGCGGCAGGGATGCGTAATACGGGGTAGTACGTTTTCTGAATCATAAAAGCTGAATGGGAAACCGTTCGGCTTTTTGCTTATCATGCTCCTGCATTACAGGGTTAAATTTTCCAGCAAATAATCAATAAACACACGGCTCTTACGTTGAAGCTGGGCGTTATTGGGAAATATCGCGGTGATATCCTGCTGCGGTAATTGGTATTCGGGAAATAATGGCACTAACTTGCCGGATTTTAGATCAGCATCGATTATCCAGTCTGGCAAAACCGCAACACCGAGACCGGATATGACCAAAGCGCGTATGGCAGAAGGCGAATTAGAGATATATTTGGCTTTGCCACGAATGCTTAGAGTGGGAGAGGTCGGGTGTTTGAGTTCCCACTGTGTTGGGTGTTGTAAATTGCTATTGGCAATCCAGTTAACTTTATTGAGATCGCTGGGTTTAGCAATGGGATTCTGTTTAAGCCAAACCGGAGCCGCGACGAGCTGAATACCATAGCTGCCTAAACGTCGGCTTCTCAGGGAAGAATCGTTTAGCGTACCCAGCCGAATTGCCAGATCAATCCGTTCGGTAATTAAATCATTCAACGCCGAGTCTGCAAAATAGCTTATCTCAAGCTGAGGATGAAGCGAGCAAAATTGGCTGATGAGAGGAAGCAGAAATTTTTCACCAAACTCGGCCGTGGAAGTAAGACGTAATTTGCCCGTTAATGAATGATGCCGTTCAGCCACATGATCAAAGGCATTCTGGATATTATCAAATATCGCCTTAAAGTCTTGATAAAATGCGTTCCCCGCTTCCGTCAGTGCAATTCCCCGCGTATTGCGTATCAATAATGGCACATTTAACGCCTCTTCAAGCGCTTTCACATGAATACTGGCTACGGCTTTGCTGATAAAGAGGCGTTCTGCGGCACGCGTAAAAGAGCCACACTCTACGACCGCGAGGAAAGTTTGTATTCGGTTAAGGTGAGGATGCATTTTGATTGTTAAATTAAATGAAATTCAGTGTTTAAAATAGATGAATAGACGCGGTGAGTCAACAGCACTTAAACTCCTGCAATGGAGGAAAAACAATGACTTATCGCTATCGTATAGCCTTGATATTTTTACTTGGTTTTTTTATAGACTGCGTCAATATTTTTATGTCGGCCATTGCGCTGCCGGATATTGCCAACCAAATGTCGGTGTCTGAATCCCACGTTGCTTGGGTTGCAAACAGTTATATTTTGGGCTTAACCCTGATTATACCTATCAGTAGTTGGTTGGCTGAACGCTTTGGTACACGGCAGATTATGTCAGTCTCCATGCTCCTTTTTTCTCTTGCAGCACTATTTTCTGGTCTGGCCGAAAATTTTTATAGCCTGATTGGGTGGCGTTTTGTTCAGGGATTGGGAGGCGGTTTAATCATCCCCGTGGGGCAAGCATTAACCTTTAGCTTGTTTAAGCAACATGAACGGGCAAAAATCTCGACCTTAGTGATGTCAGTTGCGCTGATTGCCCCCGCAATTTCTCCCAGTTTGGGGGGAGCAATTGTAGATCACTATAGTTGGCGCTGGGTATTTCTTAGCAATATCCCTTTCAGTTTACTCGCATCAATACTTTCGCTCATTTGGCTGGGCAATAATGAAAAAATCGTTGCCCGTAAACCGGATCTCAAGGGATTGTTATTGGTGAGTCTGGCTTTGGTCTGTCTCTTGGTTGGTTTGTCTACCTATGCTGATTCCACATCTCAGTGGCTGCCATTCATTGCATTATTCTGTGGCGGCTTATTCACGGTATTTTACATACGGCATTATCGCCATGTACAAGATGCGATTTTAGATTTGGCGATAATGAAAAATACACGTATGTGTTTTTCTGTGTGGATATATCACGCAATACCGGGTGTATTTACCGGCGTTAACCTGCTGAATATTTTTTATCTTCAACAGCAATTGGGATGGTCGGCGGAAAAAACCGGTTCTCTGATGATCTTATATGCGGTTGGTGCATTTGGCGCGATATTGGTTTGTGGGAGAGTGTATAACCGCTTGGGCGCTTATCGTTTATTTCTGTGTGGCTTGATACTTCATGCTGTTGGGATTGCGCTCTTGAGCACGATTAATCATACCCATGATCTATTGGGGCTGGTTGTCGCTTATTTACTGATGGGCATCGGTGGTGGTATTGGTGCTAATACCGCACAGACAACGGCGCTGATCGACTTTGCGGGCGAACAATTATCTCGTGCCAGCGTTATTTGGAACCTTAATCGTCAAATGTCATTCAGTATAGGCGCGGCACTGTTCACGATGATTTTTAATGTATTGCAGCAGAAATTTATTTCTACTCATGCGTATCACCTTACTTTTGTTCTTGCTGCGATATTGGGTCTATTGCCATTAATCGGATTAAATCAACTGAAAAAACGTGTGGAGAAGGTATGCAAACGGAACGAGAATTAGTCGCTCAACAAAGTGTTATTGAACTACATCAATGGATTGAAAATGTTTTTACCAATCACTTACAACAAGAGCTTGAAACACTGAATAAGTTGTTGAATAGCTTTGCTTCTGATTTCGCCATGATAACGACGTCAGGGCAATATATGACCTTAGACCAAGTAAAAACGATGTTTAGTCTTAACATTGGTTCCCGACCTGGACTAAAAATTGAGATTGATGAATGTGAAGTGATTACATCAAATGAACAGTGTGTTGTTTTACGCTATCGTGAAAAACATACCAGAGATGGAAGTACGCATAGTCGTTGGTCAGTTGTGAGCATTTCATATATTGATGGGCACCCTCGTTGGCGTTATTTGCATGAGACGGCTATTGCTGAATGAGGTTGCTGTGGAAATGTGCAAGATTGGCGATTTTTAGTTTTTTGAGTGCCAAAAGCCGAGTAGGAAATCATTCGGCTTTTGTTTAAGAGGTGTATTTTCAAACGTTCTGTCAAATTGGTCTTAATCAGTCAATTCTGATAGGTCAGTCAATTTATCTGCTCTGATAACCAAATATCGTTGAGGAGTTGAACTTGAATCAGCTTTAACAACCTTTAATTCGACAGGTTCGTCAAACCATTCATCCCAAGCCTCTACAATATCAGCCCAAACTGCTTTGGTAATGCGGTCTTTTTCAAACCAACATAACAGTTCCCAACGTTCGAATGTTACGAATCCATGATACCACAATTGATTAAGTTTATTTTCCAAATCAGAGTTAAATCTTTTTAATACAGCCACTTAATCCCTCTTATTCTTTCGTGATAGTGGAATTCATTATGACTATTAAAAAAATTAAATCAATATAATTTTTTTAAAAAATTTTTAATTCAAATTATATTGATAAAAATATTGTTTTGTTGACTACGCTATTGGCGTCTTGTTTTGCCATCATTTAGCCCGGCTTCTTGGTTTCAATGGCTAAATTATGCAGGACGAACCCCCAATGTATGGCAGATGGCATAACTCAATTCCGCTCGGTTCAGGGTATAAAAATGAAAATCTTTTACACCTTCACGACTGAGAATTTTTACCATGTCCATGGCAATTGAGGCGCCGACCAGGTTGCGGCTTTCCGGATCATCATCTAGCCCTTCAAACATTCTGGTCATCCAGCTTGGAATACGAACATTGGTCATGGTGGCAAATCGTTGTAACTGACGGAAGTTCGAGACTGGCAAAATGCCCGGCACAATTTCTACGTCAATCCCCGTTGCGACACAACGATCGCGAAAACGCAGATAACTCTCTACATCAAAAAAGAATTGGGTAATAGCGCGATTGGCACCGGCATCAATTTTACGCTTTAAATTAATCAGGTCTGCCTGTGCGCTTTTCGCTTCTGGGTGCACCTCTGGATAAGCGGCAACGGAGATATCAAAATCCGCTTCTTTTTTTAAAAGCCCAACCAAATCAGATCCATACATTTCTGGCTTACCTCCGTTAGTCGGTAAATCACCACGCAATGCCACGATATGACGAATGCCATTTTGCCAATAATCATGGGCAATGTTGCGCAGTTCTTCACGGCTGGCATCAATGCAAGTCAAGTGTGGAGCCGCATCAAGACCCGTTTTTTCTTTAATGCCTTTAATGATGCTATGAGTGCGATTGCGTTCGCCAGAGTTGGCACCATAGGTGACGGATACAAATTTAGGTTTCAGCTTGCTCAAGCGATCAATGGATTTCCACAGAGTTTGTTCCATCTCAGTCGTACTGGGTGGAAAGAATTCAAAGGAAACGCGAATTTGCCCTTCAAGTTCAGCTAGATTCTGATTCAGCGCTTCTCGCTGATTAGCGTGAAAAAAACTCATACCCTGTGCCCTCATGAACAAACGGAATTTTTTATCCGCTTACCTTTAGATGTTTAAATGCTTGAATGTCTATACGTTTAGATGTCCAAATAGAATGTGCGAAGCCGCGTTTTTAGTCAATCGAGAAATGGCTTATTCCCAATGAGGAATATTCAAAGTGATCAGGAAAGAAATTCATGTTGGGGGAGATAGGTAGCGAAAAACCCCAATGTCTCCATCGGGGTTATGTGTAGTGAAAATTAAGCTGCACTCAAACAAAAGTGCTGCACAAGCTGTGAAAGCAGTTTTCTTGTTGGTTCAATAAACGCCATATCCAAAAATTCATCGGGCTGATGCGCCTGTTCAATCGATCCCGGGCCTAAGACCAATGTAGGGCACAATTCCTGAATAAAAGGGGCTTCTGTACAGTAATTGACGGTATCGGCTTTTATTCCCAAAAGTTTTTCAATCACGCCGACCAGTTTGTGATCTGTCGGGCATTCATAGCCCGGAATGGGGGGATGAAGTTCTGTCACGCTCAGGCGACCCGGCCAGCGCTGTTTTACTGGCTCGAGTGCGTCATTTAGCAATTCATCCAAATCCTGCAAGGTCAATCCAGGCAGCGGGCGGATATCCATATGCAGTTCACAGCAGGCACAAATGCGATTTGCAGCATCACCACCGTGAATATGACCGAAATTCATGGTCGGATAAGGGATGACAAACGCGAGATTGTGGTAGCGTTCTTGTAAGGTGTGGCGTAGTGCTATCAGTTGGGTAATGGATTCGTGCATGAGATCAATGGCATTGACACCGCGAGCCGGATCGCTGGAATGCCCTGATTTTCCTTCAATGCGGATCGCATGGGCGATATGCCCTTTATGGGCGCGAATTGGCTGTAATGATGTGGGTTCGCCAATGATCGCAAAATCAGGCCGAATGTTGGTATTGGCAGCAAAGTAACGGGCGCCTGCCATTGAGGTCTCTTCGTCAGCGGTAGCCAGAATATAAAGGGGATGAGACAGCTTGCTGATATCAATATCCCGCAAAGCATCAATGATAAAAGCAAAGAAGCCTTTCATGTCAGCCGTGCCAAGCCCATATAACTTGCCATCGCGTTCGGTCAGGGTGAAGGGATCTTGGGTCCAGCGCCCTGCATCAAAAGGAACGGTATCGGTGTGGCCGCATAGCAGTAACCCCCCCGAACCACGGCCTAATGTTGCCAGCAGATTGAATTTACCTCGTGTTTCAGGGACGGGTTGAATTTCAATGGCGAATCCGATCTCTTTTAGCCATTCCGCCAGCAGATTGATAACAACTTCATTGCTTTGATCCAGTTCAGCATCGGTAGCGCTGATAGAAGGAGCTGCAATGAGCTGATGATATAATTTAATAAAAGACGGTAATTTCATATTCACTGTTGACAGCCCTTACTCATAATAGTATCAATATTCATGCAAATTAATTGCATACAAATGCAATTCAGTGGTGGAATTAATACGATTGGGTTAATACTATAAGGTGAATAAATCCCATGTTGAATACGCTGATAGTAGGTGCCAGTGGTTATACCGGAGCTGAGTTAGCAGCATATCTACAACGTCATCCCTATGTCCATCTTTCCGGCTTGTGGGTTTCTTCTCAAAGTTTAGATGCGGGGAAATGTTTTTCAGCACTTTATCCTCAATATAAGGGAATACTTGATTTGCCCTTACAGCCGTTGACCGATGTGATTGAGACGGCAAAGGGGATTGATGTGGTCTTCCTCGCGACTGCCCATGAAGTCAGCCATGATATTGCCCCGGAATTTCTGGCAGCAGGATGTATTGTGTTTGATTTATCCGGTGCCTATCGCGTACAAAATACACAGTTCTATAAAAAATACTACGGGTTCGAACATAAAAATGCTGCGTGGTTGGCGCAAGCAGTATATGGGTTGGCCGAGTGGCAAGCAGAGAAAATTAAGCAAGCACAATTGGTTGCCGTGCCCGGCTGTTACCCGACAGTTTCCCAACTCGCCTTGAAGCCGTTGCTTGAACAAAATTTATTAGATACAGAACAGTGGCCAGTTATCAATGCGGTGAGTGGTGTCAGTGGCGCGGGCCGGAAGGCCTCGATCACAAATAGCTTTTGTGAAGTGAGCCTGCAAGCATACGGGGTTTTTAACCATCGCCATCAACCTGAAATTGCCACCCATTTAGGGACAGAAGTGATTTTCACCCCGCATTTGGGCAATTTCTCCCACGGTATTCTTGCCACAATCACCTGTAAATTGAAATCGGGTGTGACAGAAGCACAAGTGAGAGAGGCTTATCAGCAGGCCTATCATGATAAGCCACTGGTGCGTTTATATGACAACGGGTTTCCCGCGTTGAAAGCGGTGGTGGGTTTGCCATTCTGCGATATTGGTTTTGCTGTTCAGGGGCAGCACCTGATTATCGTGGGGGCGGAGGATAATTTGTTGAAAGGTGCAGCGGCACAAGCAGTACAGTGTATGAACATTCGTTTGGGGTATGAGGAAACGCTGGCATTGCTTTAATTTCTAATGACTGAATGCCGAAAAATTAAGATTCCTACCGATATTAATACCGACAGAGGATAAATCCGATGGAGCCGTTAGTAATCAAGTTGGGTGGTGTGTTATTAGACAGTGAAGAAGCGCTGGAACGGTTATTTACCACACTACAGTTATACCGAAAAACCCATCGACGCCCGCTGGTGATTGTACATGGCGGTGGTTGTCTGGTTGATGAACTGATGCAGCAATTGCAGATGCCCATTTTGAAGAAACAAGGCCTGCGGATCACGCCAGAGGATCAAATCGACATTATTACAGGGACATTAGCCGGAACCGCCAACAAAAAATTGCTGGCATGGGCAACAAAGTCTCGTCTGCCTGCCATCGGGTTATGTCTGGGGGATGGTGGAACCGTGAAGGTTTCTCAACTTGATGCCGACTTCGGTCACACGGGAAAGGCGCAAGCGGGAAAACCTGATCTGCTGAAAATTTTGCTGGATTTGGGCTATATGCCGATTATCAGCTCCATTGGTATCACTGAACAGGGTGAACTGATGAATGTGAATGCGGATCAAGCGGCAACGGCCATTGCACAAGTGCTGAATGCGGATTTGATCTTGCTGTCCGATGTCAGCGGTATTTTGGATGGGAAAGGGCAAAAAATCCCGGAAGCTACGGCAGAGAAGATCGAGCAGCTTATCGACCAAGGCATTATCACTGACGGCATGATAGTGAAGGTGAATGCCGCGTTGGAGGCGGCAAAAATACTCGGACAACCCGTGGATATCGCGAGCTGGCGCCATGCAGATCAGTTGATTGCGTTATTTAATGGCATCCCTATTGGCACACGAATTTCAGCTTAATAAACAAAATTAAAAAGGTTATCCCTATGACTCAAAGCATTAAGAAAATTGTTCTGGCGTATTCCGGTGGTTTGGATACTTCCGCCATTATTCCGTGGTTGAAAGAGCATTATGGCAATTGCGAAGTGATTGCGTTTGTCGCGGATGTCGGCCAAAGCCGCGAAGATCTGGAGGGTGTGGAGCAGAAGGCATTACGTTCCGGTGCCTCTGAATGCCACGTCGTTGATTTGCGAGAAGCGTTTATCAAAGAATATGTTTATCCCGTGCTGAAAACCGGCGCTCTCTATGAGGGCAGTTATCTGCTCGGTACATCAATGGCTCGCCCAATTATTGCCAAGGCACAGGTTGAACTGGCACTGAAAGTCGGTGCGGATGCCGTCGCTCACGGCGCAACCGGCAAAGGTAATGATCAGGTTCGGTTTGAAAGCACTTATACCGCATTGGCACCGCATCTGAAAGTGGTTGCCCCGTGGCGGGAATGGGATCTGCGTTCCCGTGAAGCGTTGCTGGACTATTTGAAAGTGCGTGATATCCCGACAACCGCAACGCTGGAAAAAATCTATAGCCGTGACGAAAATGCGTGGCATATTTCAACCGAAGGTGGGGTTTTGGAAAGCACGTGGAATGAGGCCAATCCAGATTGTTGGGTGTGGACCGCAGAGCCAGAGGCAGCGCCCGATGAGCCAGAATATGTCACCGTGACCGTTGAAAGAGGTGAAGTGGTGGGCGTGAATGGTCAGGCGCTGTCACCGTATCAATGCCTTGACCAGTTAAATGGCTTGGGTGCCAAACATGGCATTGGCCGAATCGATATCGTGGAAAACCGTCTGGTCGGCATGAAATCCCGTGGTTGTTATGAAACGCCGGGGGGAACCATCATGATGGAAGCATTGCGTGGCATTGAACAACTGGTTTTGGATCGCGATAGCTTCAAATGGCGTCAACAATTGGGACTGGAAATGTCTTATGTTGTTTATGATGGCCGTTGGTTTACCCCCTTGCGGCAGTCAATTCAAGCGGCAGCAGAAGTGTTGGCCGCCAGTGTCAGCGGTGAAGTTGTCCTGAAACTGTATAAAGGGCAGGTCACGGCAGTGCAGAAAAAATCAGCCAATAGCCTCTATTCTGAAGAGTTCGCCACGTTTGGCGAAGATGAGGTTTACGATCATCGCCATGCCGAAGGGTTTATTCGCCTCTATTCGCTTTCTTCACGCATTCGTGCACTGAACGGCAAAAAGTCATTTTCGGGCAATTAACGCTTGGCAATCAATTAAACAAAGAACAGGAACGAGATTATGGCACTTTGGGGCGGGCGTTTCAGTCAGGAAGCCGATCAGCGGTTCAAGCAATTTAATGATTCACTGCATTTTGATTATCGTTTGGCACAACAGGATATTGTTGGTTCGGTTGCCTGGTCAAAGGCATTGGTGACAGTAGGAGTATTAACTTCCGAAGAGCAGCAAAAGCTGGAATCAGCGTTAAATGAGCTACTGGATGAAGTGCGAGCTAACCCCAAGGCCATTTTGCAAAGCGATGCGGAAGATATTCACAGTTGGGTAGAAGGGCAACTTATCACCAAAGTGGGCGATTTGGGTAAGAAACTCCATACGGGGCGCAGCCGTAATGATCAGGTTGCCACTGACCTGAAATTATGGTGCAAAGACCAGATCGTCCATATTCTGCAAGCCTTAGCTGAGTTGCAACAAGCATTGGTATTCACGGCTGAAAATAATCAGGATGCTGTTATGCCCGGTTATACCCATTTGCAGCGGGCGCAACCGGTCACGTTTGCCCATTGGTGTTTGGCGTATGTGGAAATGCTCAGTCGTGATGAAACCCGGTTGCAGGATGCCTTAAGGCGGCTGGATGTCAGCCCGTTGGGATGCGGGGCGCTGGCAGGAACGGCTTATGCTATTGATCGTGAGCAACTGGCTGGCTGGCTCGGTTTTGCCTCGGCGACAAGCAATAGTCTGGACAGTGTTTCTGATCGTGATCATGTCCTGGAACTGCTGTCCGATGCGAGCATTAGCATGATCCATCTTTCGCGTTTTGCTGAGGATCTGATTTTCTTTAATAGCGGAGAAGCCGGATTTGTTGAGTTGTCAGATCGGGTTACGTCCGGCTCTTCCCTGATGCCGCAGAAGAAAAACCCGGATGCGCTGGAACTTATCCGTGGCAAGTGTGGCCGGGTTCAGGGAGCATTAACGGGGATGATGATGACGCTGAAAGGGCTTCCTCTCGCCTACAATAAAGATATGCAGGAAGATAAGGAAGGTTTGTTTGATGCACTGGATACCTGGCTGGATTGTTTGCACATGGCGATATTGGTGCTGGATGGCATTCAAGTCAAACATGCCCGTTGTAAGGAGGCGGCAAAACAGGGCTATGCCAATGCAACCGAGTTGGCTGATTATCTGGTGGCAAAAGGCGTTCCATTCCGTGAGGCACATCACATTGTGGGGGAAGTTGTCGTTGCGGCGATTGGCAGGGGTAAGGCACTGGAAGAGCTTTCTCTGCTTGAATTGCAAAAATTTAGCCAGGTTATTTCGGTGGACGTCTATGACGTTTTATCTCTGCAATCTTGTTTGGACAAGCGTCTGGCAAAAGGGGGCGTAGCGCAACAACAGGTGAAGCAAGCGATTGCAGAAGCAAAGCAGTTAATGAGAAAAGATCGTTAATATAAAACTCTCCTGTATAAAAGGGAGAGTTGTATTTTATATTTGTTATCTTTCACTCCTCGCTGAGCGGGGAGTGAATGGCTTTTCTGCATAATGTAATATCCAGTCCGATGGGACATTTTTATTCATTGTCTAAATATTGTTTTTTTCCAAGCGGGATTCCAATTAGTGTTTGTACTACTAAGGCCACTAAAACCATCCACAGTACATAATCCCATTGAGCTGTTTTCTCGAAAATATAGGATGACAAAAGGGGAGATATAAATGCAATGAGGTAACCAATGGATTGCATCATTGCATTGGTTTTTGTCACATTAAATGGGTTCTTAAATCTTAATAGCGGGGTGATAAAAGCAACGCCTGTGCAAATTCCTGAGCCAATTCCCATGATAATTAAAAATAGTGGTAGATGATCTTTCCAGTAGATCATGTTAGCAACGCCAAATAAAACAATAAGGGGGCTAAAGAAAAAGTAGATCCATTGTTTCTTAGTTTTATAGATAATATAGGATGTCAGTATCGAGAACGGGATAGCAGAGTAA
>NZ_JAQRFJ010000029.1:0-44478 GCF_028599065.1 Xenorhabdus sp. PR6a
GATGACACAAGATTTGTTGCCAAAGCTCCCAAAGGGTGCCGTGATTGTGATGGATAATGCGCCCTTCCATAAACGCCATGACATACTCCAAGCGATAACCCACCATGGGTGCCAGCTAGAATGGTTACCGCCTTACAGCCCGGATTTAAATCCTATCGAAAACAAATGGGCGGGAACAAAAGCCACAAGAAGACGAGAAAGATGTTCACTTGATGAGCTATTGACAGAACATGTGACCTATGTCTAGTTATATTGATTCAGCTATATCACGTGCCAGCAAGATCAGATTATTTACGTCAATTGAGCACTCATCCTGAGATTTTTCAAGAATAAAACTGAATACAGATGTTGCTAAGTGTGTACGATACTCCGCCTGTTTCAATGAAAGAAAACGTTTACTCATGACTCACCACCTGAAGGGTGATAAGGTGCATAGAGCAAATATCCATCAGTCGTTGATTGCCTGATCCAATTAGGAATGTAAATTTAAGGCGAGTTTGGTTAGACTGTGCATTAGCCATCGCGTAAGTCTCTGTTACGTTGTTGGTTAGACGCCTCGGAGTGTTCCTGCACTTCGGGGCGTTGTTATTTTCATCAATCAAATACCCGTCGGGTAAGTAAACGTCTTACTGTCCAGTCATAAAACAGACATGACTGTGCAGGGAATACGGAAGTTTACCCAATCAATTAAGTTTATTTTCTGAAAAGAAAAATCCCAATTATCCTGAAATACGCTTACGCATTAGCCGTTTAATGAGTTGACCATTATGATCAAAATATCGGCTCTGCCAAATTTCGGAAGGATCAACTCCCAAACGAGTTGCAATGAGGACTTCCCCTTTAGGCCAAGGACGGGAGAGTGTATTAGCTAATGTTGATGAGCTTAACCCTGATTCACGGGATAATGCAGCGAGAGTTGTACCACGTTTACGTAATGCAGCAATAATATCGGCTGGGTGCCAGTCTTTCTGAGTGTGAGTCATACCTGCTTCCCCTTCTGTTCATTATTGATGGTGGCGATTCAAAACAGGGTTCGCAGTACCGGAGTTCTCAACCGGCGAGACGTGAGTCTCCCCTGCCTGAACCGCCATTGAAGGTGCGATAGCAGGCGCACTGGTAGAAATATCCTACCAGTGGAGAACTTACGGGGCTGCGACCTCCCGACTATCAGATTTTGCCGATAGCTTTTTCACTTTAACGAATTACGTTAGTTAATTCAATAATCGAATGAGTAAGTTAAGCGACTAATTTTTGCTTTTCATAAAAAACTCTTTTCAGGCACTTTCTTTTGTTTAGTTGTAATTGCTCGCATTCCATCGTTCCGTTTCTGATTACTGGTAGTTACATGCTATTTTGGCTATAATAGCTATTCGAGCCATTTTAGACGGTAGGTGATGTATGGAAGTTATTCCCGCACAACTAGCTAAGAATCAATTTGGTGATCTGTTGATGAAAGTTCAGCGTGAGCCAGTGGAAATTAGTAAGCATGGTAAGCGTGTGGCCGTGGTTATCTCTCCTGAAGAGTATGACCAGTTCGCACAGCTCAAGTTACAGAGTTTAAAAGCCGTTTTGGCTGAATCTATTGCACAGGCTGATCGTGGTGAATTGCATAGCATTGATGATGTGTTTGCGCCGCTAACGATTGATGAACTTGAGGGTAAGGCTTAGGGATGAGCGTTCGGTTTACCAAGAAGGCCAGAGAGCATATTCGTGCAATCAAACTCTATTCTATGCGCCGATGGGGGATTAATGTTGCGGAAACTTATGCTACTTCGTTACGTATGACCATGACGGATATTCTTGATCGTCAGCCATCCTCCGGTCGCGATCGTAGCGAGGATCTTTATTTTGGTGTGCGGAGTTTCCCCGTTGAGAGCCACATTATTTACTATCGGGAAGTTCCGGCTGGTATTGAAGTGTTGGCTGTGTTGCACCAGACGCAAGACCCACATAATCATCTGTAATAAAAGGGGCAAATGCTCTTTACTAGCGTGAGTTTTTGAGTGTCAGCCTTTATGTCTATAGGATGACTCTTAGTAGGGTGAGATTCTTTGACTATCAAATTTGCCGATAGCTTTTTCACTTTAACTAATTACATTACACGTACCTTTTTTGCTTTTGCTAAAGGTAAAAAAATATATATCTTGCGCACGTTCGTTAAAAAACAGCAAAGACGCCCCCAGTAGAGATCCAATGGTTCTGTCGCATTAACAAAGAAAGTACGAGTGAAGATAAAGTGATTGATTTTTACTCAGCTAATTGATAGAAAAATGCCGCGGGTGAAATCGGACACCCTTGACCCCGTTCACCATTTTGTCGGTATTGCCCTTTGCGCAACATACAGACTAATTCAATCCCTGCCAACACGGTCTGGGCCCGTCTGAAGTTTTTGAACCCCAGCATAGGACGTGTTCGCCGTTTGATGTTGCGGTGATCCTGTTCAATCAGATTATTAAGGTATTTGTTTTGCCGGATAATGATGGCGTTATCCTTAGGTTTTCCCTGATTTAACTCGTCCACTGCGGCTTTATTGGCGCCACTTTTATCCATCGTAACCCCGTCGGGTTGTCCATGCTGGCGTATGGCTTTCTTAAAGAAACGCAAGGCGGCCTCCTTATCCCGATGGGCTGTCAATAAAAAATCAACCGTATTGCCGTCTGGATCCACCGCCCGGTAAAGGTAACGCCATTGCCCTTTGATTTTGATATACGTTTCATCCATGCGCCACCGACGTCCAACGTCAGGCTTGCTTCGCCGATAAAGTTTCACGATCAACGGAACCAAGCGATGAACCCACCGAGAGAGCGTAGCGTGATCAACGGCAATTCCCCGTTCAGACATCATTTCCTCTAGATTGCGCAGGCTCAGGGCGTAGGCCAGATACCAGCGGACACACTGGGCGATAATATCAACAGGATAGTGCAGACGTTTGAACGCTTTTCGGATAAGGGACATCGTTCTGGACTCGCTCAAAAACAGGGGAGCTTACCTGATGACCGCTTAATGCGACAGAACCTCTGGGGCACCCATGAGTGCCCTTTTTTCTTATATTTTTTACCTTAAATTTTTAGTCTGGTGCATGAGCTTCAACTTTTGGTCGCAGGAACAGAGCAGGCAGCACAATCAGCGCCATCACCCAAAATATGCCACTACCTATATGTTCATACATGAACCCCGCAATCATACTCATGACGGCAATCCCCCCCCCCATTGCTAAAGCAGAGTACGTTGCCTGCAACCGGATGATTTCATTTTCTTTTCTGGCACCAATAAAACGCATCGCCGCCAAGTGGCAAACCGTAAAAGTACCGCAATGCAGAATTTGGATAAGGATCAACATCGATAATTCGGTCGATGTTCCCATCAGTCCCCAACGAACCACACCACAAGTCCCTGACAACAACAGCAAATTACGTGCACTCCAACGGCGGAACAGTTGCTTACTGAAAGTAAAGATCACAACTTCAGCCACCACGCCCAACGACCAGAGATATCCAATCGTTGATGAAGAATAACCCGCCTGCTCCCAATAAATCGAGCCAAAACTGTAGTACCCCGCATGGGCGGCCTGTAATAAAGTCACGCAGATTAAAAACTGCCACACTGATTTTTCAGATAAGAGTGCTTTAAAAGAAACAGCATTCGTATTTGCAGCCTTGATCTTACCTACCGGCATGATGGAGGGTTTCAACATCATGCCCAACAACATGGCTGTAATACTGAAAATCAAAAAAGCCAGAATGATCTGGTGTGTGCCAAATAAATGGTGACCCATCCACGCATTTAAACGGTCAAATGAGATATTCCAGTCAATATTCAGACGACTAAGTGAGAAATTTATCCCATTAGCCGACATTAATATGCCGGTCAGCGAAGAACTGATGATAAACGCAATCGATCCCCAGACCCTTACCTTGCCATAATCAAAGGTAAATTGTTTGTGCCATGTGCCTGCCAACGCATCTGATAAAGGAACCAAAGGTGAGAAAAATAAGTTGAAGCCAACCATAACAAAGAACAGCCAGGCCCAATGGCTGCTGAATACAAAGCAAACGGCAAAAAGCAGTGCCAACAATGAAAGAATACGCAATGCACTGATTAAGTTAGCCGGATCTTTTATTGTCGGAGAGATAACCAGGCTGCCGATAAAGCGGGCGACCATGCCAACACCTAACAATATTCCTATCATTGAGGCTTCAATGCCTTCTCCTTTTAGCCAGATAGACCAAAAAGGCAAGAATATGCCATAAGAGAAAAAATAGGTGAAATAGCCCAACCCTAGCCAAAATGTTGATGGAACGACCATCCAATTGCTCCCATTTTAAAATACAAAAAACCCGCTCAAAACAAACGTTATGAGTCGGGCTTATTATTAAATTACATTGATGTTAAATTATGCGTAAACCGGATATTTTGCGCAGATATTCAATACCTTTTGTTTAACGCTTTCAATGGTCGCTTCATCATTGATGTTATCCAGCACATCACACATCCAGCCAGCCAGTTCACGGGTTTCTGCTTCCCTGAAGCCACGACGGGTGATTGCAGGTGTTCCGATACGGATACCCGAAGTAACGAATGGGCTGCGCGGATCGTTAGGTACGCTGTTTTTGTTAACTGTGATATTGGCACGTCCCAATGCCGCATCAGCCTCTTTACCCGTCATGTTTTTATCCACCAGATCCAGCAAGAATAAATGGTTCTCAGTTTCGCCGGAGACCACTTTGTAACCCCGTTGCAAGAAGACATCTACCATCGCTTTCGCGTTCTTGGCGACTTGATGTTGGTAGGCTTTGAATTCAGGCTCCATGGCTTCTTTCAATGCAACGGCCTTACCGGCAATAACGTGCATCAATGGGCCGCCCTGGGAACCAGGAAAAACAGAGGAGTTCAGTTTCTTGTAAAATTCCTCATCGCCACCCTTCGCCAGAATCAAGCCGCCACGAGGACCTGCCAGTGTTTTGTGCGTTGTGGTTGTCACCACATGTGCATGAGGAACGGGGTTTGGATAAACACCTGCGGCAATCAGACCCGCAACATGAGCCATGTCAACGAACAGATAAGCGCCGATTTCATCGGCAATTTCACGCATCTTCGCCCAATCAACAATACCGGAATAAGCGGAGAAACCACCGATGATCATTTTAGGCTGATGTTTTTGTGCCTGAGCACGAATATCGTCGTAATCAATTTTACCCGTTTCATCAATACCATAAGGTACGATGTTATAAAGTTTACCGGAGAAGTTAACGGGTGAGCCGTGAGTCAGATGGCCACCGTGCGCCAGATTCATCCCTAACACCGTATCGCCGGGTTTCAGCAGTGTCATGTACACTGCCGCATTTGCCTGAGAACCAGAGTGCGGCTGGACGTTAGCATAATCGGCACCAAACAGCGCTTTTGCACGGTCAATCGCAAGTTGTTCAACGATATCGACGTACTCACAACCACCGTAGTAACGTTTACCCGGATAACCTTCCGCATATTTGTTAGTGAGCTGAGAGCCTTGAGCCTGCATAACCCTTGGGCTGGTGTAGTTTTCAGAAGCAATCAATTCAATGTGTTCTTCTTGACGACAAACCTCCTGTTCCATCGCTTGCCACAGTTCGGGATCGTAATTCGCAATATTCATTTCACGCTTTAACATTGGGGTTCTCCTGACTCAGCTACATCTCTAAAAAAATACCCCTGAGGGCCAGAATGCCACACAGTGTAAACTCTTTTTATCAAATGAGATAGTCTTGACAAAACAAATTACGCAAACGTTTGCATTATGCGTTAATCGCCATTAGCAGCCCAATAACCTGCTATTGCCCAATAATTACCGTTTTATTATTGGTATTTGTGATCTTGCCCAAGGTTTACCCTGTTTTAAATTCTAATTTTTTGATTTAAATCAGCGTAATCCTCTTTTCTCAAATCAGCATATTCCCAAACCCTATAAGTTGTATTTAAAATGCAATTTATAGATTTCAGCATCACATGAGAAAAATTCAGGAGATCCCCATGCTAGACAGTCAGGTTATCGCCACCATCAAATCGACCATTCCACTCATTGTTTCTACAGGCCCCAAGCTCACTGAGCATTTTTACGAACGTATGTTCAAACATCATCCTGAATTAAAAGATATTTTTAATATGAGCCACCAGATCAATGGTGATCAGCGTGAAGCGCTGTTCAATGCCCTTTGTGCTTATGCCGCCAATATCGATAACCTGCCCGCGCTGTTGCCTGCCGTAGAAAAAATTGCCCATAAACATGCCAGCCTCAACATTCAACCGGAGCATTATCAGATTGTCGGTACGCACCTTCTGGCAACCCTTGATGAAATGTTTCATCCCGGTGACGAAGTGCTCAGTGCCTGGGGAGAAGCCTATAACGTATTGGCGAATGTCTTTATCAATCGGGAAGAGGAAATTTATCAAAACGGTGAGTCTCTGGAGGGCGGCTGGCGTGATCTGCGGCCGTTTCGTGTCAGCCGGAAACAGCCACAAAGTGATGTCATTACCCGCTTTGAGTTTGTGCCGGTTGATGGTGGCAAGGTCATGGATTACAAGCCGGGGCAATATTTGGCAGTCTATATCGAAGATCCCAGCTTTGAAAACCGTGAAATTCGCCAGTATTCGCTGACTGCCGCACCAAACGGAACCTGTTATCAAATTGCCATTAAACGTGAACCGCAGGGCAAGGTGTCAAATCACATGCACGATCAGGTCCAAGAAGGGGATATCGTGATGCTGGCAGCGCCACGCGGTGATTTTTTCCTTGATGTGCAATCTGATACGCCGGTGACGCTGATTTCGGCGGGCGTAGGTTTGACTCCCATGATGAGTATGTTGCAATACCTGCATAATCAACATCATGCCGGAGCGGTAAACTGGTTCCATGCCGCAGAACATGGCGGTCATCATGCTTTCGCCAATCAGGTGAATGAAATTTCCCAATCCATGCCTAATCTGCATTCACAAGTCTGGTATCGCGAACCCAGAGAGATTGATCAGAAAGGCCTGAACTACCAACACACCGGGCTTATGGATCTCTCGCTCGTGGAAGACGCCATAACGGCAGAGGGAATGCAATTCTATTTCTGCGGGCCTGTGGCTTTTATGCAGCATATCGCCAAGCAATTGCTGGCAATGGGCATTGATGAACAATATCTCCATTATGAGTGTTTTGGCCCGCATAAGGTCATGTAATACGGCGGAGTGAATACACCAGAGACGTGGTAAATAAGAATAAGTGATAACGGTTGACGACATGGCCGTTATCACTTTTTTCAGGGGATTTCAGTGGCTTGATTAAATCGCTTCTTCGTCCTGTTCACCCGTGCGGATACGCACAACACGGGCAACATCGAAAACAAAAATTTTGCCATCGCCAATTTTGCCGGTTTGTGCAACCTGCATGATGGTCTCGACGCAGGTATCAACAATATCATCCGGTACGACAATTTCTATTTTGACCTTGGGCAGAAAATCCACCATATATTCTGCACCGCGATACAGCTCAGTATGCCCTTTCTGACGACCAAACCCTTTTACTTCTGTCACGGTCATCCCGGTGATACCCACTTCAGCCAACGCTTCACGCACATCATCCAGCTTGAAAGGTTTGATAATTGCATCAATCTTTTTCATGAAGTTTTCCTGTTATTACCAGTTTTTACGCCCGAAACCAGAAGTAATCGGGTAGCGCCTGTCTTTGCCAAAATCACGCTGCGTAATACGGGGACCAATAGGTGCCTGACGACGTTTATATTCATTGATATCAACCAGCCGGATCACCTTGCGCACAATGGTTTCATCAAAACCTTCCGCGACCAGATCCGCCACGGATTTATCCTTTTCAACATACCCTTCGAGGATCGCATCCAGCATGTCATACGGTGGCAGGCTGTCCTGATCCAGTTGATCGGGTGCCAACTCCGCTGATGGCGGACGATCAATTACCCGCTGGGGGATCGCCGGCGAGACGGTATTCCGATAGTTAGCTAAGGCAAAGACCATCGTTTTAGGCACATCTTTCAACGCATTAAAGCCGCCTGCCATATCGCCATACAGGGTTGAGTACCCGACGGCGGATTCACTTTTGTTGCTGGTCGTCAATACCAGACGACGACGCTTGTTAGACATCGCCATCAAAATCACCGCGCGACAACGTGCCTGTAAGTTCTCTTCTGTCGTATCTTTTGCCGTCCCAGCGAATATCGGCTCAAGCTGTGCCATAAACGCATCAAACATCGGTTCGATGGAAACCACGTCAAATTCAACCCCTAGCAATTCGGCTTGTTCCCTCGCATCATGGATGCTCATTTCTGAGGTATAACGGAATGGCATCATGACCGCCTGCACGTGATCTTTCCCCAACGCATCCACGGCAATCGCCAAGGTCAACCCGGAGTCAATGCCGCCAGACAACCCCAGCAATGCACCGTTAAAGCCGTTTTTCTGCACATAATCACGTACAGAAAGCACCAAGGCTTTATAGATTTGCGCCAGCGGTGGCAATTGAGGAATAGGATCAGCCATTAATTCAATATTCATCTCATTGAAACGGCACTGCTCAACCTGCTCCTCAAACGCGGCCATACGGTGAGTGATGTCACCATTAGCATCAAAGACCTTAGAGCAGCCGTCAAAGATCAGTTGATCCTGCCCACCGACCTGATTCAGATAGATAATGGGTAGTTGGGTACGCTGGCAGTGGGACTTAATTAATGTACTGCGAATATTGGGTTTTTCACGATTATAAGGAGAAGCGTTAATCGACAAGATGATTTCTGCACCCGCCTGTTTCAGGGCATCAATCGGGGCGTCAAACCACAAGTCTTCACAAATCAGTAAACCAAGCTGATAACCCTTGAACGGTATCACACAGCTTTGATGACCCGCTTTAAAATAACGCTCTTCATCAAAGACACCATAATTTGGCAGTAACTGTTTGAAATAACGCGCCACAACTTCCCCTCGCCAAAACAGGGAAAGCGCGTTATAGAGTTTGCCATCCTGTTGCCACGGATGCCCGACTAAAATACCCACCTGCGAACTTGCTGCTTGCAAGCGGGTTAATTGTTCGCAGCAACGCTGATGCAAATCAGGGCGGAACAACAAGTCTTCAGGAAAATAGCCAGACAGCGCAAGCTCAGAAAACATCACCAGATCAGCACCTTTTGCTTGCTGTTCCTGAACTGTCTGCAACATGCGTTCGCTGTTGCCTTCAATGTCTCCCACCAGCCAATTTAACTGGGCAAGAGCGATATTAAGAGTACGGCTCATAAAATGCGGCTCTCCTAGGCCATAAATCATCTACCTGCCTTACTGAGATTCAGCAGTAAAGCAGTTCATCGCGATACCCTGTATTTTTTATCTTGAATACGGCGGGTATATCATTTCTATTCAATAACAGTCATGCAGTGTAAGAATATCTGGAATAGCAGAAAAGTTATTCCTTGAAATCATTGGCATCTAATTCGTGGCGTGCCAGCAACTTATAAAATTCTGTCCGGTTACGCCCTGCCATGCGAGCCGCATGGGTCACATTACCTTTGGTGATTTGCAACAATTTACGCAGGTAATTCAGTTCAAACTGCCCACGGGCTTCCACAAAGGTTGGCAAGGCGGTATTTTCGCCTTCCAGTGCCTGAGTCACCAACGCATCACTAATGACCGGCGCCATCGTCAGCGCCACACACTGTTCGATAACATTGACCAATTGGCGCACATTGCCCGGCCAACTTGCTGCCATCAGGCATTTCATGGCGGTGGTGGAAAAGCTGCGCACAAAAGGTTTATGGCGCTTGGCCGATTCACGCAACAGGTGATTAGCCAACAGGGGAATATCTTCTGCGCGTTCGTTCAAGGCAGGAATTTTCAGGTTAACCACGTTCAGCCGATAGTAGAGATCTTCGCGAAACTCATTACGCTGCATGGCCTTGGGTAGATCGCGGTGCGTGGCAGAAATGATCCGGACATCAATATCGATATCCCGGTTACTCCCCAATGGGCGGATTTTGCGCTCCTGTAGCACTCTCAATAGCTTAACTTGCAACGCCATCGGCATATCACCGATCTCATCAAGGAACAGTGTTCCTCCCTGCGCCGCTAAAAATAGCCCTTCCCGGCTGCTGACGGCACCGGTGAATGCGCCTTTGGCATGACCAAATAATTCAGATTCAAGCAATTGTTCCGGTAAGGCGCCACAGTTAATGGCAATAAAAGGCTTTTTCACTCTGGGGCTTGCCCGATGGATAGCCTGAGCCAGTACCTCTTTACCGGTGCCGCTTTGCCCGTTAATCAGAACGCTCACATCGGATTGAGCCACCATCTTTGCCTGTTCCAATAAACGCAGCATCAGGGGACTGCGAGTGACGATCTTCTCGCTCCATTGCCCATCAATGGCTGGCGTTGACAGTTCCAACGCATCATCAATGGCCTTATACAGTGCGTCACGATCAACGGGTTTGGTCAGGAAGCTAAACACGCCTTGCTGCGTGGCGGCCACGGCATCAGGAATTGAGCCATGCGCAGTCAGAATAATGACAGGCATACCGGGATGTTGTTTCTGGATCTCCGCAAACAGTGCCATGCCATCCATTTCATCCATGCGTAAATCACTGATCACCAAATCAGCTTTTTCTCTCGCCAACAGGCGTAACGCCTCATGACCACTCTCTGCGGTCGTGACGCGAAACCCTTCACTGGTCAAACGCATTCCCAATAATTTCAGCAAGCCGGGATCATCATCAACTAAAAGGAGATGGGCGGAATTACGCGCTGTCATTATTATTCGGCTCCTTTTTCTTCTGAGGAATGGGCTTCCGTTTTTGTCTCCGCGTCTACGGCGGATTTGTTGCTCGGATCGGCTTTATTATTCGATGACGTATTATTCGATGAACTGTCGGTATTGGATGGCGTCACAACACTTTGCTCTTGTTTACGGGAGGAAAGTTGGCGTTCAATATCGGTCAGATTTTCGAGTTTGCGCGACATTGAGCGAAGTTCATATTCCAGGCGTGCCCGTATTTCTTTCAGGCTATCAATTTTGTTATCACTATCAAACTGAAGGCGCTGGAATTTAACTCTTTCTTCAACAAGATTAATTTTCAGATATTGCTGTTCACGCCACAACTGGAGTAATGGCCGCAAAGCAACAGGAAACTGTGCACTGTAGCGATTAAAGTTTTCCACAATGTTGATGCGTTCAGCCAATACCGACGTTGCCCGGCCAAGCAAAATGCTCTGTTTCAGCACTTGATGCCAGTCAGCCGGCGCCTCTGGGGTAAAACGTTTTGCCATCTCACGGGCTTTTGCCGCAGGCAATCGATCGGTACAATCGATGAACCTCAACCAATATAGCCCGTTTTCCATCGCCGTGGGTTTCGCGATGTCCCAGATTGAGTCACAGTCTCTGACGCGATAATCCGTAACACGCTGTTCTGGCAGGATAGACTGCGCGATGGTTGCCAAGTTGTCGGATCCGCCCGTTTTAGCGCATCCTGCCAACAAATAGGGAACAAACAGTAGTAATATGGCACGGAAACGTAGCGTCGAAGCACGTGCCCGAATAGACTGCATAACAGCCGTTTTTTTCATTGGCTTAGTCACAATATTTTGCTGTTCCGTCCCCGTTATAAAGCGGTAAGTAAACCTGTTATACATATTATTTAGTCATTCTCTGCGGTTAATGGCAGTTCAATTCGAAAACATACGTCAGCAAATTCGGATTCTATCAGGCAAAGCTCTCCCTGCATCTGTTTAATGCAATCCTGCGCGATGCTCAAGCCAAGGCCACTTCCTTTCACTGCGCCTTTTCGTTGCAGTTTTCCTTGGTAAAATGGCTCGAAAATCATGCTCTTTTCTAACTCTGGGATAGGTGTGCCGGTATTAGCAATGTCAATCTGGAGAGTTTTCCCCACTTGCCGACTAGAAATCCAAATGTTACCGGATTCAGCGCCATAGTGCACTGCATTGGAGTAGAGATTATCAATCACCCGCGTCAATAAGCCAGGCTCCGCCCAACAATAATCCATATCCAGTTGAACTTCTGTATAAATATTTTTTATCCGCGCCGGCAGTTGATGAGATAATACGACCCCCTCTACCACCTCTTTCAAAGAGACAATCTGATGTTCGGCAGGGCCATCGGCTAATTTGCGGTTATATTCAAGCAATTGCTCAATAAGTTGCTGTAAATGTTTACTACTGCTGTCCAAAATAGTGACAACTTCTTTTTGATCTGCTGTTAAAGGCCCGGCCACTTCGTCAGCTAACAGCTCCGTCCCTTCACGCATACTAGCCAAAGGGGTTTTCAGTTCATGGGAGATATGGCGTAAAAACTCATGACGCTGAGACTCAAGCCAGGATAAACGCTCACTCAGCCAAATAATGCGCTGGGCCAGCGATCGCAACTCCCGCGGCCCCTTAAAAGTGTCAATCTGATTTTCCAATGATTGCCCTTCTCCGAGCCGATTGATCATCCGCTCAATGCCTTTTACCGGCCCAATGATCATGCGTGTAAACAACGCGATCAAAAAGGCACTTAACAAGAATAAAATAAGGCTTTGCCAACCAAAAAACTGGCCTTTATCCGCGATATCCTTTTGCAGTTGCTCCCCACGACTGAAAATAATATTACGGGTTTCCTGTACCAAAAGATTATTCGCTCTGGAGAATTCTTCAAGTAATTTAGAGGAGGCGGGTTCGGGTATGCCGTTACTACAAGAAATTTTGGTCAGTCCTGACAGCAATTCGTTAAATTTCTTGGTATATTCCGCATTAGCCAACATCGCCATCTGATTACCGAGCATATTCATGTATTGCCGGTATTGACGTTGATAAAGTTTTTCCAGCCGGACATCCCCTAATACACAATATTGACGGTAACTCCGTTCCATCTCAAGGGCGACACCTATCATCGCTTCGCTACGGCGGGCATCCGCCAGCGTTGAACGGTTAATCTCAGCCGCTTGGGTACTGAGCTGATCAAGGCTTTGATAAGCCTGATAAGCCAAAACCAGCAGTGGCAATAACACCAGCCAGAAAGCCATGACCACTAACTGGCGCAATGAGCGCGGGAACAGACGCCATTTTTTCAAAGAAATCATCTTATAACCCGTAATGACATTGATGCTACTCGCCACGATACTGCTCGCCACAAGGCAGAGGATAATGGAAAGCAATGGGTAAGTGAAAGCGATGCGGATGCGTACATAGACACGATGGACAGGAGTAACCTGTAATAATGACGGCGGGATAGTAACTTTTTTACTATCCCGCCAGTGAGGACCCTGCATGCCATGAAGCATGTAGGCGGTGCCTCACTCCACGTGTCGCCCGGTGTTTGATAAGGCCCGAAGGCGAGTATCATTAAGTTGGACGGTAGGCACCTTACTTTGGCATCATTCTGGGCTTATGTGGCATGTTTCCACCTTATTGCGGGCCGACATAAAAAGTTGAATGAGCAACTGATCTGTATTAAGCATATTACATGCCAACTTTAAAATTAATTTTTAATTCATTGATTTAAATATAAATAAATAAAAGCATCTCTTTATTGCCCTTTTTTATCGCTATTTCTTCCCGTTTGGTAAGCATGAGTGTCGCCTATTTATGACACTTCACTATCAAAAAATATTTTTCAAATAATATCAATAAATTAAGCGTCTCCATATTGAGACACTGTAAAGCACCATTGTCGCAATATAGAGACACTACCCTAGAAAATGATCAACCACAGCGATTTGGCGTCAAATAAAAAGGCCCCGATAAATTTTCAGGGCCTTTTGCAAGCAGAGTCAATAAGTTTAGAAACAGCGAGAGGAATTAACCTAACTGTTTACGTGCATTGCGGAAAATACGCATCCACGGGCTATCTTCTCCCCATTCCTTGGGATGCCAGGAGTTGCTGACGGTACGGAATACCCTTTCAGGATGCGGCATCATCACCGTGACTCTTCCGTCGAGGCTGGTCACCGCAGTAATGCCGTTCACGGAACCATTGGGGTTGGCCGGATAGTTTTCGGTCACGGCACCGTAATTATCCACAAAACGCAATGCGACTTGCTGATGCTTTTCAAGCTCCGCCGGACTCAGGTTGTTCCTGAACTCCGCCTGCCCTTCACCGTGTGCCACGGCGATCGGCAAACGGGAACCCGCCATCCCTTGCAGGAACAGTGAAGGACTGTCTGTCACTTCCACTAAGCTAAAGCGAGCTTCATAGCGTTCTGAACGGTTACGGACAAAACGCGGCCAGTGTTCTGTACCGGGGATCAACTCATGCAGGTTAGACATCATCTGGCAGCCGTTACATACGCCAAGTGCCAACGTATCCGGCCTTGCGAAGAAACCGGCAAAATCATCACGTACCCGTGCATTAAACAGAATGGATTTCGCCCAGCCTTCACCCGCACCCAGCACATCCCCGTATGAGAAGCCACCACAAGCCACCAAGGTCTGGAATTGATCTAATGAGATCCGCCCGGCCAATAAGTCGCTCATATGCACATCCACGGCCTCAAAGCCCGCCCGGTGGAAGGCCGCAGCCATCTCAACATGCGAGTTAACGCCCTGTTCACGCAGTACCGCCACGCGCGGGCGCACTTGTTTTGAAACATGTTGTGAAATATAGCCAGCGGCGATATCTTCGGTGGGATCGAAAGATAATTTCACATTCAAGCCGGGATCATGCATATCCTGTTTTGCCTGATGTTCTTGATCTGCACACGCCGGGTTATCGCGCAAGCGCTGCATTTGCCACGTGGTTTCTGCCCACCATAAGCGCAATGTGCTGCGATTCTGGCGGTAAACGTCCATCTTGCCACTGGAAATCACGAAATCATCGCCTGTCCGGGCTTTGCCCAGATAGTGTACACATTCACGCAAGCCATAATCGGCCAACAGGTTTTCAACTTGCTCCCTGTCAGTTTCACGGATTTGAATGACGGCACCCAATTCTTCATTAAATAACGCGGCCAGGATATCTTCATCAAAGGCACTGATATCGGCATGCAGTCCGCAATGGCCGGCAAAAGCCATTTCAGCCAGTGTCACCAGCAGCCCACCATCCGAACGATCATGGTAAGCCAGCAATTTTTGTGCTGAAATCAAATGCTGAATCGCATTAAAGAAACCCGCCAGTTGCTCGGCACTGCGGACATCGGCCGTTTTATCCCCCAGTTGACGATAAACTTGCGCCAATGCCGTACCACCCAGCGCATTCTGCCCTCTGCCCAGATCAATCAGCAGCAGCGCATTGTCATCTTGCGTCGATAATTCGGGGGTCACGGTACAGCGCACATCTTCTACCCGCGCAAACGCACTGATCACCAATGAAAGCGGTGAAGTCATTTCACGGTCTTCCCCGTCTTGGCTCCAGCGGGTTTTCATTGACATTGAGTCTTTGCCGACCGGAATGGTCAACCCCAATGCCGGACACAATTCCTCACCCACGGCTTTGACCGCAGCATACAAGCCCGCATCTTCACCCGCATGGCCGGAGGCTGACATCCAGTTAGCCGATAATTTCACCCGTTTCAGATCCTGTACATAGGCGGCCGCGATATTGGTCAGCGCTTCCCCCACCGCCATACGCGCCGATGCCGCAAAATCCAACAGGGCAACCGGGGTTCGCTCGCCGATGGACATGGCTTCGCCATAATAGCTGTCCAAGCTGGCGGTCGTCACCGCACAATCTGCGACCGGAATTTGCCAGGGGCCAACCATCTGATCACGGGCAACCATGCCGGTAATGGAACGATCGCCAATCGTAATCAGGAAGGTTTTTTCAGCGACGGCCGGCAAATGCAGGACACGTTTTACCGCTTCCGCCAGATCGATACCCTTGCGATCTAAATGTTGCCCCTTGGCTTGCAAGGTCTGAACATTTTTCAGCATCTTTGGCGTCTTACCGAGCAAGACATCCAGCGGCATATCAATCGGCTGGTTAGCAAAATGATTGTCATTCAGCAGCAAATGCCGCTCTTGTGTAGCTTCCCCAATCACCGCATACGGGGCTCGTTCACGACGACACATTTCTTCAAACAACGCCAATTGCTCTGGCGCGACGGCCAACACATAGCGTTCTTGGGATTCATTGCACCATAACTGCAAGGGGCTCATGCCGGGTTCATCGTTAAGAATATGGCGTAACTCAAAACGCCCGCCCCGACCGCCATCGCTGACAAGTTCAGGCATGGCATTTGATAAGCCCCCCGCCCCGACGTCATGGATAAATAAGATGGGATTGTTATCGCCCAATTGCCAGCAACTATCGATAACTTCCTGACAACGGCGCTCCATCTCGGCATTGTCACGCTGTACAGAGGCAAAATCCAAGTCGGCATCAGACTGACCCGATGTCATCGAAGAGGCTGCACCGCCCCCTAAACCGATATTCATGCTCGGCCCGCCCAACACAATTAATTTTGCGCCGACCGGAATATCCCCTTTCTGCACATGCTCTGCACGGATATTCCCGATCCCGCCGGCCAGCATAATAGGCTTGTGATAACCACGCAGTTCTGTACCGTTATGGGAACTGACTTTTTCTTCATAAGTTCTGAAATACCCCAGCAAGGCCGGACGCCCAAATTCATTATTGAACGCCGCGCCGCCCAATGGGCCTTCCAGCATGATATCCAGGGCACTGACGATGCGATCCGGTTTACCGAAATCTTCTTCCCACGGCTGTTCAAACCCTGGAATTCTCAAGTTTGAAACCGAAAAACCGACCAGCCCGACTTTGGGCTTGGCGCCCCGCCCGGTTGCGCCTTCATCACGAATTTCACCGCCTGAGCCCGTCGCTGCCCCCGGCCAAGGCGAAATCGCGGTTGGGTGGTTATGCGTTTCCACTTTCATCAAGATATGGGCTGGCTCTTGGTGATAGTCATAAGCGCCGGTCTTGGCATCAGGAAAAAAGCGGCCAACATGAGAGCCTTCCATCACCGCCGCGTTATCTTTATAGGCAGAGAGTACATAATCCGGCGTCTGTTCAAAGGTGTTTTTGATCATCTTGAACAAAGACTTGGGTTGAGCCTGACCATCAATAACCCAATCTGCATTGAAAATCTTGTGGCGACAATGCTCAGAATTGGCCTGAGCAAACATATACAGCTCCACATCCGTGGGATTGCGCCCCAGCGTCTGAAAGGCATTCATCAGATAATCAATTTCATCCGCTGCCAGCGCCAATCCCAACTCAATATTGGCCGATTCCAGTGCTGCCCGTCCCGATTGCAAGACATCAATCTGTTTCAGCGGCGCAGGTTGCTGGTGAGAAAACAGCACTTTGGCTTGTTCAAACTGAGTGAACACACTTTCCATCATGCGGTCATGCAATAACGCCGACAACGTTTGCCATTGCCCCGCATCCATTTCCGTCCCCTGAATATAATAGGCAATGCCCCTTTCCAGACGGACAATCTGGTTCAACCCACAATTGTGGGCAATGTCTGTCGCTTTCGACGACCAGGGGGATATCGTACCCGGACGAGGTGTGACTAATATAAGGTGTCCTTTAGGCTCCAGTTCGGCCAGAGAGGGTCCATATTTTAATAACTGATTTAATTTCTCTCGCTCATCTGCCGTGATTGGGGTACTCACTTCTGCAAAATGGACATATTCTGCATAAATGTCGCTGACAGGGAGATGGTGATCTTGACACTGGGAAAGGAGCTTAGTGATACGAAATGCCGATAAAGCGGGTGAGCCACGCAGAATTTCCATAATAATAGGTTCTCTCATCTTAGACGCAAAGCCTGACTGATGCCTCAGGGGAAACTGCACGCATTATAGAGCAATGTTTCCTTTGACGAAACCGTTTGCGTGGTTATTTATCAAGCCAGCAATACGCGTAATAAAATGCCAAAATTGATTTAATAGGGTTGCACATCCCCACTTTGTTACGCAAAATTCTCGATTACTGGAAATTTAACCATGCTATTATCTTGCATTTCATACGAACGCCGAACGTTCTGGAAAGAGATAACTGTTTGAATAATATTAAGATAAATTATTTTGTTATCGTCATTATCGCGCTCCTCTCTGCCGCCATCATTGGCCTCAATATTAATTGGCCCAATAAGCAGCAGGAGCAGATAAATAAAATTCTGGCACGGGGAGAGCTGCGGGTGAGTACCATCAGCTCTCCTCTCATCTCTTTTAACAGCAAAAATGAACCCACAGGATTCGACTATGAACTAGCCAAGCGATTTGCTGATTATCTGGGTGTAAAACTGGTCATTAAGTTTCGTCCCAACCTGAACCAGCTTTTTGACGATCTGGAAAACGATAAAGCGGATTTCCTGGCTGCCGGGCTTATCTACAATAAAGACAGGCTGGCTCAGACACGCACTGGCCCTGCCTATGCTTCAGTCATACAACAACTGGTTTATCGCAAGGGAGCGACACGCCCGCGTTCGTTTGGCGATTTACAAGGCAAACTGATCGTCACGGCAGGATCGGCTCATGCCAGCGAACTGAAAAGGTGGAAAACGAAGTCTTATCCTGAGTTAACCTGGGAAGAAACGTCACGCGAAAATACCCAACAATTGCTCGAACAACTCGCTGAGGGGAAAATCGACTATACCATCAGCGACTCCATCAGCTTAGCCCTGCAACAGCGTATTCATCCCAATTTGGCGATTGCTTTTGATGTCAGTGAAGAGAGTCCCCTGACCTGGTATTTAAAGCGCAATGACGATTATAGTCTCTCCTCCGCCATGCTCGATTTTTTCAGTATGTTGACGGAAAACGGCACCCTATCGCGGCTACAGGAAAAGTATTTCAGCCATGTCGGTTCTTTCGATTATTTCGATACCCTTTCATTTATTCGCGCTATCAACAAACTCTTGCCAACCTATCAGCCCATTTTTGAAAAATATGCGGGTTCGCTCGATTGGCATTTAGTGGCAGCCATTGCATGGCAGGAATCACACTGGGACCCACAAGCCACTTCCCCCACCGGCGTGCGTGGCCTTATGATGCTCACTCGCCCGACAGCAGAATGGGCCGGCATTCATGACAGGCTGGACCCAGAAGAGAGCGTAAAAGGTGGGATGGCTTATTTGCACTACCTGATGGCGCGTTTGCCAGACACCATTCCTGCGGATGAACGCATCTGGTTTGCCCTCGCCGCCTACAACATGGGATATGGGCACCTGCTTGATGCCCGCAAGTTAACCGCGACGCAAAAAGGGAATCCAGACAGTTGGCTGGATGTTAAAGCGCGCCTTCCCCTGTTAAGCAAGAAAAGGTACTACGCCAGTACAACCTACGGTTATGCCCGTGGCTATGAAGCCTATCGTTACGTTGAAAATATTCGACGTTACGCGTTGAGTCTGGAAGGCTACCTCAAGGCAAAAGCCAACCGCGAGAAAGCAGAAGCCGAAAAGGCGGCAACTGATGCGGCAGAAACTGACGCCAAAGCGCCGGAGAATAAAACGCCGACGCAATCTGAAAAAACGGCTTGAGTTAGGTTTGTTGTTGAGATTTCAACTTTTTCGATGCCTTATGCTGCTCCCTGCGTTGTTTAAAAAAAGCACTCAGCATTGTGGAACACGCTTGTGCCAGCACACCACCTGTGATTTCAATTTGGTGATTCATGCCCGGATGGCGCAATATATCAATCAATGAACCTGCGGCTCCCGTCTTCATATCACTGGCACCATAGACCAGCCGCTGTATCCGGCTGTGTACCATGGCGCCTGCGCACATGACACAAGGCTCTAACGTGACATACAGTGTCGTATTCAACAAACGATAATTCTGCAATTGGCTCCCGCCCCGCCGTAACACAATGATTTCGGCATGGGCGGTAGGATCATGGTCAGTGATGGGATGGTTAAATCCTTCGGCAATCACTTTATTATCTGCGACTAAGACCGCCCCCACCGGGATCTCACCTTTTGCCTGTGCCTGCATCGCCAACGCGATTGCCCGGCGCATCCAATATTCATCACTAAAATTTTCGGTCACTGCCTCTATTTCTGCCACTACCCATTCTCTTGCTTATAAAAATTCCGCCTATTATACCCAATCATCGCAATCTGCGGATTCAACCTGAATCTCATCAAGAAACGCATCAAGAAACCATTTCATACGCGCTGTCCTTTCTTGCGCCATTTTTTGGCCTGATGCTGTTTGGAATCCTGATCCAATTTTAAATAGCTTGGTATAAAAATGATCGACCGTATAAGCCTTATCATCATATTCACGCTGTTTCGCCAACGGATCATGAAAGTCATACATGGAAGACCCCATACGGCCGCCGGTGTAAAAACAACGCCCAACCCCAACCATGCCAATAGAATCCAGCCGATCCGCATCTTGCACGATTTTCGCTTCTAATGTTCTGGGGGTTAAGTCCGCTGAAAAGCTATGCGCTTCAATAGCATGGCAGACGGCACTGATATCTTCCTCACACCATGCCAGATCTTGCAGTATCAAGGCGGCTTTTTCTGCTGCCATGCGCGAGGCGAGATGGCGGTTGGGGGAATTTTTTTCAACATTGACACAATCATGCAGTAGTACAGCGGCGAATACTAACCGCAAGTTGCCAGATTCCGCTTGACAAATTTGTCTGGCATTCCGCCATACCCGGTAAAGGTGTGCAATATCATGGGCACCATCATCACCTTCTATTGCCAGGGGTAAAAGCTGTTGGGCTAAATCGTCAAACGGGGAAAAAGATAACATAACCAAAACCTCTCAATGAATGGAAATATCATCTTAGCAAAAAGAAAAACGCATCAATATCCACTACGGGATTGTTGTCGCCATAAATGCGCGCCGACCAAGGCCTTCCAAGGAGCAAAATCAGCCAGCCATTTTTCTGCCTGTTCTGCGCTGACTTTATCTTCCTGATTGAGTAAATATTGGAGATTACGCCTTACGGCAACATCGCCATGCAGCGAACCATCCAGGTAATTGAACCCCCGTAGCAAGGCATAATTCACGGTCCACATGCCAATACCTTTAATAGCCAGCAGGCTATCCGTCAATAGTTTCACTTTATCTTCGCCCACGGGAATATTCAGCACCAACTCACCAGAATCAATACGTTGGCAAACCTGCAATAACGCATTGGCTTTCCCGACAGAAAAACCACATTGACGCAGATCATGCTGCGAACATTGCCTTATCTGCTTATTATTCGGGTGACACAATAACCCAGAAGAGTGCGGGATACCCACGGCTTGAATAAAACGCCGCCGAATGGAAATGGCGGCACTTAAACTAATTTGTTGCCCGATAATCGCCCAACTGAGCGCTTCAAAAGGGGTCGCGGATTGATAAATCCGTAATCCGGTTTGTCTGCTCACCAACTCGCCAATAACAGGATGATCTTGATAACGGGATTCGAATATGTCGACCGGTTGTTTTAAACCCAGCATATGGGAAGCCAGCGCCGATAATGCTTCATGTGGCGAAGCACAAACATTATCACCATCAATATCAAGCTGGATTTTCGCCCTGTTCTTTCCTATTGTGATAGTCAACAGCGCGGGATTTTCCTGCCAGATAATGCCTTTTTTAATTTGGTTCTGCTGCACAATTTCAGCAATCCCCAGACCATCCCTTTGATGAAAAGCTAAAAAGTCTCTGGTGTGATAATTATTAGGTAATATAATTTCTGTTAAACAGCTCGTGTTCATTAGGATAGCTCCAGAAACAGATTAGAATTGAGCCAACTATCTAACAGACTTCAAGTTTAGATACAATGGAAAATCAACAAATTTAGTCTACAAATCAACATGATCAATGTTATATTTAATTAATTCTTTATTTAATTTTTGAATTTGATATTTTGACGGGCTTAACACTAATAGATAAATGCCTATTCCCATCAGTAACGTCATACTTAAGGTAACCAAAAAGAAATCTAAAGCACTGCCGATTGTATTACTCAGTGCATCCGCTTTTAATAAAAAAACCATTAATACGACAAATGACAACGTGAAAAAATAGATTGAAAATAGTTTTTCAAACCAAGAAGTAAGATAATAAGAAGAACTGACTTTGACTTGAACGATGCCCGCATTTAATACCGTGTATGTTTTCAATTTTTTAAGGTTATCTATATATTCCGAACTCAATCCATTTTGTTTCAACCTGATAAATATATCCCTGAACTTATCAGATTTTATTTTGGTGATATCAAACATGATCTCAGATGCAATTTCATATTTGATATACTCTTTATCCCGTTCATTTAAATAAATACTATATTCATTCAGATATTTAATGTATTTTATCGCTTTTCTTTCTCTCAGCACGCATACATCTGCATAAAGTTTTTTTAAGACCGACAGGATAATACCAATAAACGTACCAATCGACCCTAAGACTTTCACGATATCATTACCATGTTTTACGATGTATTCAATCATGTTTTTACTCTAAAGAATTTAAAATATCTTTAAGTATATACCATGATAAATAGACGGGATCGTCTTCTATAATTGTGAGTGAAAAACATTGTGAATGAAAATCCCAAATGTGTTAACATCTGCCGCAGATTATTGTATATAGATACTGAAATGGCACTATTAATTACTAAACGCTGCATTAATTGTGATATGTGTGAACCCGAATGCCCGAATCAGGCCATCACCATGGGCGCGGAGATCTACGAAATTGAGCCTGGACGCTGTACCGAGTGCGTCGGGCATTATGAAAAGCCAACTTGCCAATCTGTCTGCCCGATCACGAATACCATTATCCTTGATCCTCACCATCAGGAAACCGAAGAGCAGTTATGGGATAAGTTTGTGCTCCTGCATCATGCTGATAAGATCTGAATTTAACTTTCCAATATCACTGTCGCACAGGCATAACGCCGCTCGTCTGCCAGTGTGACATGGATGGATGTGACATTCAGTTTGTTAGCCAGCACGTCAGCTTCACCATGAAGTTTCAACGTGGGTTTTCCCAGTGGATCGTTAATCACTTCAAATTGATTAAAGGCCAGTCCATTGCGGATACCTGTCCCAAGCGCTTTGGCTGCCGCTTCTTTAACTGCGAAGCGTTTTGCCAAAAAGCGGACAGGTTGGTGATGCTGCTGATATTGCTGCCACTCTCCGTCACTTAAAATACGCCTTGCCAGACGTTCACCTGAACGCCCGACAATGTCTTCAATACGGGATATTTCAACAATATCTGTGCCTAATCCAATAATGGCCATTAACGGCGCGCTTCCCGCAACAAGGTCTTCATATCGGCCACCGCCGCAGATAAGCCACTGAATACCGCACGGCCAATAATGGCATGCCCGATATTCAACTCATAAATTTCAGGTAAGGCGGCAATGCGTTGTACATTGTGATAGGTCAAACCATGACCGGCATTAACCTTAAGACCTTTAGCTGCCGCGTAAGTTGCCGCTTCTTTGATACGCAAAAACTCTTTTTCCTGCTGTATCTCATCTTCTGCATCGGCATACGCACCGGTGTGGATTTCAATAAAGGGTGCGCCCACTTCGGCAGCCGCATCAATTTGCTGATGATCCGCATCAATAAACAAAGACACCTGAATGCCCGCTGCCGATAAAGTCTTAACCGCCGCAGCGATGTGCGCTTTCTGCCCAAACACATCCAACCCGCCTTCGGTTGTGACTTCTTGGCGTTTTTCAGGAACTAAGCAACAGAAAGCTGGTTTGATCTGACAGGCAATCCCCACCATTTCGTCGGTTACCGCCATTTCGAGGTTCATGCGGGTTTGAATGGTTTTGTCCAATAATTGAACATCCCGGTCAGTAATATGGCGGCGATCTTCACGCAGGTGAACCGTTATACCATCAGCACCCGCCTGTTCTGCAACAAATGCAGCCTGAACAGGATCAGGATATTGTGTCCCACGGGCATTACGTAAGGTTGCAATGTGATCAATGTTGATACCTAACAATACCTCAGCCATTTTTAGCTCCTGCAATAATATAAGATTCAATAAAGTTTACACTCTTCATCATGAAGAATTTACCATGAAAAAGTGGCTTACTTTAGTTTTCATTTTTCTTGTTGGGATGATCAGTTTTTTTACGCACGAATTGACGAAAGAGTTCACGGCTTTTTAACGGTTTCCCGCCCAAATACGGTTTTAAAGCAATGCGGGTAAAACGCTTCGCCGCCTTCAATGTTGCCGGATCAGGAAATTCGCCAGTTGCCAACGCCTTGAGTTCATAACCGGTAAAACTGAAGTGATCCACAACCAAACTGGCGATAAATCCTTTTTCCTCACGATAACGGTAAGTCATGATATCCGATACCGGTTCACCGCTGCCGGCACAGTGAAGATAATCGACACCGTATCCCATATTGGTAAGTAATGCTAATTCAAAACGACGCAATGCACTTTCTGGTGTATATTCACTCGCCGCAAGGGATTGTAAACACTGGAGGTAATCAAAAAAAAGTGCGGGATATGCCGTGCCTTGCTCAAGGACTCTGGACAACAGCTCATTCACGTATAAACCGCTGTAGAGCACACTTCCCGTTAAGGGGAGAGCCAATGAGATAGGCTCTGCATCTCTTAATGTCTTGATTTCCCCCCGCCCACTCCAACGAATGAGCAGCGGGGTGAACGGTTGCAAGCAACCTTTTAGATTGGAGCGACGGCTGCGTGCTCCTTTCGCTAAGACACGTACCCGCCCTTCGTTTTCAGTAAAGAAATCCAGTAATAAACTGGTTTCACTGTAAGGGCGCCCATGAAGCACGAAGGCTCTCTGCCAGCCGTCCACACATCAGCCTTATAAGTCGTCGATGTAACCGAGGCTACGTAGCGCCCGTTCATCATCCGCCCAGCCTGACTTCACTTTTACCCACAATTCCAGGTGGACTTTCATATCAAACAGCTTTTCCATATCCTGACGGGCTTCTATACCAATCGTTTTGATTTTGCTGCCTTTATTACCAATCACCATTTTCTTCTGACCGTCACGCTCGACCAGAATCAAACCGTGGATCGTATAACCGCCACGCTCATTGGTAACAAATTGTTCAATTTCCACTGTCACAGAATAGGGCAGTTCTTCACCCAAAAAACGCATGAGTTTTTCACGGATGATTTCTGACGCCATAAAACGCTGTGAGCGGTCAGTAATGTAATCTTCAGGGAAGTGGTGTTCCGCCTGTGGGATATGATTACGTGCTATTTTGGCAATGGTATCAACATTCATGCCTTTTTCTGCACTCATCGGCACAACGTCGATAAAATTCATCTGTTGGCTGAGAAAACCGATATGGGGCAGAAGAAGGGCTTTATCTGTCACATTGTCCACTTTATTGATAGCCAGTAAGACAGGACAACGTAAATGACGCAATTTATTCACCACCATTTCATCATCGGGTGTCCAGTGCGTACCTTCCACAACAAAAATAACCAGTTCGACATCACCAATAGAGCTGCTCGCCGCACGGTTCATCAAACGGTTGATCGCCCGTTTTTCTTCAATATGCAGACCCGGTGTATCAACATAGATGATTTGGTAAGCCCCTTCCGTATGAATCCCCATGATGCGATGCCGCGTCGTTTGAGGTTTACGGGAGGTGATGGATACTTTCTGACCCAATAACTGATTCAATAACGTTGATTTACCGACGTTGGGCCGACCGACTATTGCCACAAATCCGCAATAGTTTTTTTCTTCGCTCATTCAAGCTCCAATTGTTTTAATGCTTGTTCCGCAGCCGCCTGCTCTGCCTTGCGGCGACTGGAACCGATTCCTCTGACAGGCTGTTCAAATCCACTGACCTGACAGTGAATGGTAAATTCCTGATCATGTGCTTCCCCACGAACCTGAACCACCAGATAGGTAGGCAACGGCAAATGACGCCCTTGCAAATATTCCTGTAAACGTGTTTTAGGATCTTTTTGCTTATCACCTGGGCTAATTTCATTCAAACGAGTTTCATACCAATTCAGGATAATCTTTTCGATGGTCTGAATATCGCTATCAAGAAAAATAGCGCCGATTAAAGCCTCAATGCTATCCGCTAAAATGGATTCGCGACGATGCCCTCCACTCTTTAACTCACCCGGCCCCAGACGCAGGCATTCACCCAATTCAAATTCTCTGGCCAGTTCTGCCAGTGTATTCCCACGCACCAATGTTGCTCGCATGCGGCTCATATCCCCTTCATCAACACGGGGGAAACGTTGGTACAACGCATTGGCAATGACAAAACTCAGGATAGAGTCGCCAAGAAATTCTAAACGTTCATTATGCTTACTGCTGGCACTGCGGTGAGTTAACGCTTGAAGCAACAAATCGTGCTGTTTAAAGGTATATCCTAGCTTATGTTGTAACCGGTTCGTTATTATGGCGTTCATGTGCTACCAATTCAGTTAGAATTCATCAAATAAAAGCACACGCAACAGACCTGTGGGGCAACTTGTGGTATGCCTTACAAAACTGTTGCGTTTGCACTGGCTCCCAAAGCATTTATCGTCTTAGGGAGCCAGTCATCTCGTTTGAAAGAATATTCTACACTGTGAGATAAATTAATGCTGCGCTAATATATAAATATTAGTGAATTCCACCAATTCGACTAAAACGCACGCCAGTAGGCCACTCACCTTCTTGTTTTTCAAAGCTCATCCAGATGGCAGTAGCACGGCCGACCAGATTTTTCTCCGGAACAAATCCCCATGAACGGCTATCATCACTATTGTCACGGTTATCACCCATCGCAAAATAGTGCCCTTTAGGAACAACCCACGTCCCCGCCGGCAAGCCTTCTTGGGAGAAACCAGGGAAACGTTGTATTACAGGGATAGTCAAAATATGGTGTGACACATCACCTAAATTTTCAACGCGTTCGCCTTGGCGGAGAGAATATGGCCCTATGGGTTCATCAACAGGAACCTGATAAACGCCATTGATACGAACACCTTCGGGTGTTACATCTTCTTTTATCGTCCAGTCACTTGGGAACGCATTCCGATAAGTCACCGGTAAATCGCCCTTGCATTGTGTATTCCAACCACAGCCAGGGTAAACCTGAAGCTCTTTGTTGACGTAATCGTAAACGATCTTATCCCCAGGCAAGCCAATAATGCGTTTGACAAAATCGATAGTTGGGTTCTTCGGGTATTTGAAAACGGCAATATCCCCCCGCTTCGGCTCACCCGTCTTGATTAAGGTGGTTTGCGTAATCGGATCTTTTAAACCATAAGCAAATTTTTCAACCAGAATGAAATCCCCGATCAGCAGTGTCGGCATCATTGAACCCGAAGGGATCTGAAAAGGTTCATACACAAAAGAACGCAGAACCAACACAATGGCTAACACGGGAAAGACAGAGGCAAGTGTTTCAACCCATGAAGGTTTGTTAAGTTCTTTCGCCAAAGCGCCCTGAGCTTCTGCGCCGGTCGCCTGTTCCTGAATATGAGCAAGTTTTTTCTTACGTTCAGGTGCGAACTTAAATCGCTCTATGCACCAAAGAATGCCGGTGATTAACGTTGCTAACGTTAATATCAAGGCAAAAGTGTTAGCCATTTGAACTCCTTACGACCTTATTAATTATCTTTGCCAACATGCAGAATCGCTAAGAAGGCTTCCTGCGGCAGTTCAACGTTTCCGACCTGCTTCATGCGTTTTTTACCCTCTTTCTGTTTCTGCAACAGCTTTTTCTTACGGCTGACGTCACCGCCATAACATTTCGCTAATACGTTTTTACGTAACTGCTTAACGGTAGAGCGCGCAATAATGTGAGTACCTATGGCAGCCTGAATCGCAATGTCAAATTGCTGGCGTGGAATAAGTTCTTTCATCTTTTCCACCAGCTCACGCCCACGGTATTGCGAATTGTCACGGTGGGTAATCAAAGCCAGCGCATCCACACGCTCACCATTAATCAACACATCCACACGAACCATGTCTGAATTCTGGAAGCGGGTAAAGTTATAATCCAGAGAGGCATAACCACGCGAAGTTGATTTCAAGCGGTCAAAGAAATCCAGCACAACTTCCGCCATCGGAATTTCATAGGTCAGTGCAACCTGATTACCGTGATAGATCATATTCGTTTGCACACCGCGTTTTTCTACACAGAGTGTAATGACGTTACCAAGGTACTCTTTCGGCAACAACATGTGACATTCTGCAATCGGCTCACGCAGTTCATGGATATTGTTTAACGCCGGCAACTTAGATGGACTATCAACGTAGATAATATCACCACTGGTTGTCTCAACTTCATAAACAACGGTTGGTGCCGTTGTGATCAAATCGAGATCGTATTCACGTTCCAAACGTTCCTGAATGATCTCCATATGCAGCAAGCCGAGGAAACCACAGCGGAAACCGAAGCCCAATGCAGTAGAACTTTCTGGTTCATAGAATAATGAAGCGTCATTTAAGCTCAGTTTGCCTAACGCATCACGGAAGGCTTCATAATCATCAGAACTGACCGGGAACAGCCCCGCATAAACTTGCGGTTTAACCTTTTTAAAACCAGGCAGTGCTTTTTCCGCAGGCTGGCGGGAAGTTGTCAAGGTATCCCCGACCGGCGCGCCCAGAATATCTTTGATGGCACAGACCAACCAGCCCACTTCACCACAATTCAATACATCACGATCAACACGTTTCGGGGTGAAAATCCCCAGACGGTCAGCGTTGTATACCTGTCCGGTACTCATTACCTTAACTTTATCACCCTTACGCAACGTACCGTTTTTGATACGAACCAGTGAAACCACACCCAGGTAATTATCAAACCACGAGTCAATAATCAGAGCCTGCAATGGTGCATCCGGATCACCTTCCGGTGCGGGGATTTCTTTTACCAGACGCTCAATCACATCCTGTACGCCGATACCCGTTTTGGCCGAACAACGCACCGCATCGGCGGCATCAATACCGACAATATCTTCGATTTCTTCGGCAACACGCTCTGGTTCAGCCGCCGGAAGGTCGATTTTGTTCAGAACCGGAACCACTTCCAGATCCATTTCAATGGCGGTATAACAGTTAGCCAAGGTCTGGGCTTCAACCCCCTGACCCGCATCAACCACCAGCAAGGCACCTTCACAGGCGGCCAGTGAGCGGGAGACTTCGTAAGAGAAATCCACATGCCCCGGTGTATCGATAAAGTTTAATTGGTAAACTTGCCCGTCATTTGCCTTGTAATCAAGCGTAACACTTTGTGCTTTGATCGTGATCCCACGTTCACGCTCAAGATCCATTGAATCCAGTACTTGTGCTGCCATTTCGCGATCAGACAGACCACCACAGATTTGAATAATCCGGTCAGATAGCGTGGATTTACCGTGGTCAATGTGGGCGATAATGGAGAAATTTCGTATTTGCTTCATTATTAAATCTTTTTTGCCTTAATATTTCTGAATCATTCGCCTATGGACACATTGATGGACATAAAGCGACAGTTTATTGGTTCGGCCACTGGCCTGAGGAGCCGTATTCTACATGCCAAACCCGCGAAAACCAAACGAGTGGGAAAACCGTTTTCAATAATAAATTATTGTTGAAGTGCGTAGGGTAAAACAGATTACTCTTGCGGTAGTACCTTAATCGCATCAGGAGGTAAACCAATTTGTAATACAACGGGCTGGTAGGCTTGCAATTTATCCCAATACGCAGCAATCTTGCGGGCAATGAAGAAACCCGCGAACCCACCGCCAATTCCCCCTAAACCGATCCCTAATTGGTCAGTTGTCCAGAGTTGGAAAAGAGCTGCACCCAAAAACAGCCCCAACAAGGGTGTCAGATAAACCAGCATGGCTGAACGTAACAGGCTGCTTTCAGGAATACCGACTTCAACCTTCTGTCCCGGTTGCAGTGGTTGAGAAATTTCAACTTCCAACTGATGGATGCTTTCCGGCCCTATTTTTTCCAGTAAATAAGAACCACAGGCTGTTTTGGCCTGACAGCTACCACAGCCCGACGATGAACCGTAACGCAATAATGCACGGCCTTTTTGCCAACGGACAACCGTTGCCCACTCTTTAACCATCAGTTTCCTCCCGTAAACGTCACGCTGGCTGCAATTCGCTCGGCGGTGGCGAAAGGCAGCTCCCCAATGACTGTTATGCTGTTTTTACCTCTGGCCAAAGTATAAACCGTTCTCCTGCCTTGTCGAAATGGTTGTTCATCAACAACCTTTTTATCTGAGTTCACGACATTGACAGAAAAATTAAACAATCCATCACTATACATAATGGACCCTAGCCATTCTGTCTCTGATAACTTACGACTACTACGGGATATCTCTTTGAAACCCTCAGGTATTTTTCCAACCATCCAATTAAACTTCAACTTATCAGAAGACGGAATAAGTAACATGGGCGGTAATTTCAAATCAGTAATCGAACTCAGCTCCGTTTTAATCGTGTCATTCACAGTTAATGACACGACACGGAATTGCTCAATGACAGTTTTATTGTCTTTATCCAAAAGATCTATCAGCAGAGGGAGATGATTTTTCTCATCAATCAGAAGGTTATAGTTATAGCGAGATTCATCTTTCGCTATGATACGCACAAAATTCGCGGGGTGATCGCCAACCTGCGTACTGCCTGCATCAATAAAACGATAAAATTTCTGTAATTGTGCAAAATCGGCAAAGATGATTGGCGGGAGATAATCAACGATATGTGTACCGCGTATGCTAAATGAGTCCAATCCTGGTTCGTAATAACTGATTTGGTCACCGCGTTGGACAATCTCCCTGCGTGAAACATCCATTTGTATGATTTGGCCGATAGCCTGCCCATCAATAATGGCATGACGGTAACGCAAGGGAATAAGAAATTGCTGCCCTAAAATGATAAAGCCAACTTCATAATTTAGCGTTTGTACCGCCTGACTCATATCCTGTAACAAAGCCTCAGCGCTGCTTTGTTGCGCTGAGGCTTTCAGAGGATTTATCAGGCTACTTGCCAATAAAAAAACGACAACCCAAATGCGTTTCATCACCGATGCTGTGACTGTTGTGGTGCTTGTGCTCCAGGAATCTGATTAGTCTGGGTGATACCCTCATTTTTTTCAGCGTGGATGCGGCGGGCGAGTTCATATTGCTGCAACATTGCATCAATTCGCTTGTTGCTTTCCCGCACTTGCATACTCAGGTCACCACCGAAAGTTTCTTCTTCGGCCGGCGTCGCTAAACCCACTGTTGAGGCGGTTCCCATTACTGGCAATGTATTAAAGGCGGGCGCCTCAAACTGGTTATCAGTCTCAACACTGCTATCACTATTATGTTGCTGAACACCGATAATCACGGCCAGCGATACACAGGCAGCAACGCCAACTTGTGCAATTTGACTCTTCCATGTGCGGATTTTGTTCCAAAACGGCAGGTTAGCCCATGTTTCAGGTTTTGGCTGAGATTCCAGAACCGCTGCCGGGTTGATATGAACGGGTTCTTTTTCAAGTGCCAAAGCGACTTGACTCGCAATATCCAAGTGCAATACATCCCCCACATCGCCACGCAGCACATCACGTACAAGGTGATATCTTTCCCACTGTTTCTGCATGACCGCATCTTCAGAGACCAAATGAACGACTTCACTATCAAGAGCTTCTCCATCCATCAATGCGGAAAGTTTTTCTCTTTGCATGCCAAAGTACCCTTAGATATTGTTTTGTCCCACTATATTGTTGGATCAGTATTGTTGGATCAGTTTATTGTTGGATCAGTGGTTGAACTTTATTATCAATCGCTTCCCTTGCCCGGAAAATTCGTGAACGCACCGTGCCTACAGGACATTCCATGATGTCGGCTATTTCTTCATAGCTCAACCCATCCAACTCCCTCAACGTAATCGCTATCCTCAAATCTTCCGGAAGCGATTCAATCGTGCGGAAAACCACTTCCTTTAATTCTTCAGACAACATTAAGTTCTCAGGGTTCGAAATTTCTTTTAATGAACTTGAAGTATCGTAATTTTCTGCGTCGTTCGCATCCAAGTCATTGGAGGGTGGACGGCGCCCCTGAGCAACCAAATAATTTTTCGCAGTGTTAACGGCAATACGGTACAGCCATGTATAAAAAGCACTATCACCCCGGAAAGAAGACAGTGCCCGATAAGTCTTAATGAAAACCTCTTGGGCAACATCAGGAACGTCGCCTTGAGGTACGTAACGAGCAATCAAGCTCGCTACTTTGTGCTGGTATCTTATCACCAGCAAATTAAATGCTTTTTGATCGCCCTTCTGGACGCGTTCAATCAGCATTTGATCCGTTAACTGCTCGCTCATCCGAGGTTCACTCTCCTGAGGTAAAACTCCACATTTATACTTAAATTAAACCAAGATGATGTTCTGATTTCCCGAACAAGCATGACTTTGAGTATCAATTTACTGTGAAGTTCAACTTTAGCTGTAATCTTTATTACAACCACCTGTTATTCTCGTATTGCACTTTTTCTATATCATAGTCTCTATTTCACAAGACACGCGATTTTAATCTGGGAAAAAGAAAGTCTTGGCGCTATTATATCGGAAAATATAATTTACCATCTTAATAGTGCTAACATTATCAATAATAAAGATAAAAATCTGTTACTAACTGACGAAATTGCTCTGAATAAGTGCCATCCGAGGAACGAAGGGTTAATTCACTCACTTGAATGTCCTGTTCTTGCAGTGATAATCCCAGCAATAGGCGATGTAACGGCTTGTCTGGCCGATCACGTACATTGACGCGAAAATGGGTAAACCATCCCAAATCTGACGCCATTTTTTCAAATTGTTCCCCAATGCCATAAGGCAGTACCAGACAAAATAACCCTGTCGGCACCATCAATTTCTGTACGCACGCCAAGAGCCCCTGATGCGTCAGTGACGCCGTATAACGAGCCTGATTGCGTGCTTCGTTTCGGCATGCAATAGCCGGCTCAAAATAGGGAGGATTGCTAACAATCAAATCGTATTGGGCGCTGATTCGCTGCAACTTATTTTGTTGCTCATTTTGCTGCACGAAATCATAAATATCCTGCTGATATACCGTAATACGGGAAGGCCACGGTGATTGCTGCACATTATCAACCGCCTGCATTGCCGCAAGAACATCCAGTTCCACGGCATCAATAAGGGTATTAGCTTTGGTACGTTGAGCTATCATCAACGCAATCAAACCACTACCACAGCCAATATCCAGACATCTTTTCCTGTTATATACTGGCGCCCAGGCGCCTAACAGCACACCATCCGTCCCGACTTTCATCGCACATTTATCGTGTCCGACAAAAAACTGTTTAAATGTAAAACCACCGCGGCGAAAAGCGGGTTTTTGTATCGATGCCATGACCCATATCTGCTGAAATTAGAATTTGTCATAGCATAAATCTTATGGCCGGCGGATAAAAGCAACCGACTCATTGGATGCTTTTATAGGATGAAGAATGCGCTTAACCTGTTTATAATCGGCGGCTCCAAATAGAGGTATATGATGACTGCGACAAACTTTTCCGAATTCGAACTTGATGAATCCCTGCTTGAAGCACTGAACGAAAAAGGCTACGAACGCCCGACCGCCATTCAGGAAGCAGCCATTCCTGCGGCGATGGACGGACGCGATGTATTAGGATCTGCGCCGACAGGTACAGGTAAAACCGCCGCTTACCTGCTTCCGGCACTACAGCATTTACTGGATTTTCCTCGCAAAAAATCGGGGCCTCCACGTATCCTGATTTTGACCCCAACCCGTGAACTGGCCATGCAGGTTGCAGAACAAGCGAAAGAATTTGCGGCCCATACCCATTTGGACATTGCCACCATAACGGGGGGCGTTGCCTATATGAATCACGCGGAAGTATTCAGTGAGAATCAGGATATTGTTGTCGCAACGACCGGGCGTCTGCTGCAATACATCAAAGAAGAAAATTTCGACTGCCGTGCAGTAGAAACGCTGATCCTTGATGAAGCTGATCGCATGTTGGATATGGGATTTGCCAATGATGTCGAAACGATTGCCGGTGAAACGCGCTGGCGCAAACAAACGTTGTTATTCTCTGCAACGCTGGAAGGGGAATCCATCCGTGATTTTGCCGAGCGCCTGTTAACTGATCCGGTTGAGATAGATGCGGAACCTTCTCGCCGCGAGCGCAAAAAAATTCAGCAATTTTATTATCGTGCTGATTCGTTGGCGCATAAAACTGCCTTGCTGTGTCACCTTCTCCAGCAATCTGATGTCACGAAATCCATTGTGTTTGTGCGTAAACGTGAGCGTGTACGTGAGCTTGTCGATGAGTTGAGTCAGGCAGGCATTCAGGCTTCTTTCCTTGAGGGTGAAATGGTGCAGGCCAAGCGCACAGATGCCGTGAAGCGCTTGAATGATGGCAAAGTTAACGTTCTGGTCGCCACTGATGTTGCTTCCCGCGGATTGGATATCGAAAACGTCAGCCACGTCTTTAACTTTGATTTACCGCGTACTGCGGATGTTTACCTGCACCGGATTGGCCGTACTGCCCGCGCAGGCCGTAAGGGAACCGCCATTGCGCTGATTGAGGCGCACGATCACCTTCTTTTGGGTAAAATCAGCCGTTATCTCAACGAGCCGTTGAAAATCCGGGTTGTTGATGAACTTCGCCCACAAACCAAAGCACCCAGTGAGAAAAAGAGCTATAAGCCATCCAAAAAAGTGCTGGCAAAACGCAAAGAGAAGAAGAAAACAGAAGATGTGAAGAAAAGCCGCGTGAAAGTGCGTCATCGCGACAGTAAAAATATCGGTAAACGCCGTGCTCCTTCTGGCAATTCTAGACCAGAATTAACGGAATCCAGCAACGATTAATTCTGGCAGCGATTATTTGTAAAACATAAGCGGATTTAGAACATGGGCGAAGTCATGCAATGGCTTCGCCCATGTTCTGCCAGACGGTTCTCCCCGTCTGAACGCTAAATATTACACAGCATAAGACGGTTCACTTTGCTGGGTATTCAACCAAGGCTTATGCTGCGCCATAGATTCGACGACAGCTTCCAAAAAATGGGCTTTAAAGACATGAAGGCCATACCGATCAGGCATAATAACATCCCATATGCTGTCCAATTCATATTCATACTTAAGCTCTATTGTGTGTCCCATCGGTTGATGAAATTGCAATGTTTTTTGCAATTTACCCAACCAATCATGTTGGACGGCATAATGGCGTATCAAGCCACTGTCAGCCAATTCACGAGCGACTTCAGGTGATATTCCCATGTGTTTCAATGTCGCGTCAGAAACACTCACCGAGTTGTAAATAACGGCTGGCTTCCCTGTTGCCAATGCCGCCACTGTGGCTAATCCGCCTCCCAGTGAATGTCCGGTGAAAACGACATTTTCACCAAATGTTTCTAATGCCTTATGCGCCAATTCCACGGCTTGATTATACTGCTTCTCATTGAAACCCAGCCCCTGGCGAACACTAACCATAAAATCCTTTAATTCATTCGATCCGGTGAAAGAGACAATATATAGCCCGTTGTTATGGTATACCCCAGCTTGAAACCCGCTTGAATAATCATTCAGCGTGCCCGGATCTATGCCTGCTTTTGATAACTCCTCATTAGACAAACGCACATAATCACCAATCCCTAAACTATGTTGTCGATAAACATCACGGGTAACCAACGTCAGGGAATAATCGGTGAGTTGGGATTGTTTTCCGGCAATATCATTGGCTGTCAATCCGGGAGCGGCCATCGCGCTGGCATTTAAATTACTCATTAACGATTGATAGAGTGCATTAGCCTGTTGAGTGTTTTCTGAAAGCGAAATGCCTGAGGAAGAACTGTGATCAACTTTTTTGTCTGGCGGTGACTGCGCTGGAGATTGAGATTGGGGTTGCAGAGAATTTCCCTGTAATGAATAGATCCCTAAGTTGCTAAAAAAATCGGTATTAACGGATAAAGTCATAAGATTCTCCTACAGATTATTCAGGTTTGATGTGGTTTAAAAACCCAAACTCTCTATCGGCAGAATATTTAACAATGTTAAAGCAAATTTAATTTTTAATTAACAAATTTAATTTCCATAAATAAAATATGGAATTGTTTTTTCTGATTTATGCCTATAAAAAAGGGAGTATTGACTCTCCCTTTAGGCTCTTTTCTTGGTACAAGAATTACAGGCTTTCTGTAAAAGTACGCGTAATAACATCACGCTGCTGTTCCGGCGTCAGTGAATTAAAGCGTACAGCATAACCCGATACGCGAATAGTCAACTGAGGGTATTTTTCGGGGTGTTTTACCGCATCTTCCAACGTTTCACGCCGCAAGACATTAACATTCAGATGTTGCCCGCCCTCTACACGAACAGTCGGTTTAAATTCCAACGGAATTTCGCGATATTCAAATTGTCCCAACTCCTCTTTGACAACAATCTGGCCTTCATCGTAATCTGCTTTGGCACAGAGACAACGCGCTTCATTTTTTTCATCATCCAACAGCCAAAAAGAATTCATCAATGCAGCGTTGTCAGATTGGGTAATTTGAATCCCAGTAATCATTTATACCTCCAACATTATCAGCTTGGTTATTATTCCTGATTTCCTGTATACCAGTACGGATAAGAAGGTTCTTTGATTGAAATCAACTAAGGGTTTCCCTATCCCAAGGGAATCGGTAAGCTTAAGTCATTTGATAATCATCTAGAAAGGGATTGGCTATGTCCGCACCTCTTACATGGCACGATGTCATCGGCAATGAAAAGAAACAGCCTTATTTTGTTGATACATTGGCTTATGTCGCCAATGAACGTCAGGCTGGAAAAACCATTTATCCGCCTCAGAAAGATGTCTTCAACGCATTTCGCTATACCGAATTGCCCGATGTAAAAGTGGTGATTTTGGGGCAAGACCCTTACCACGGGCCAAATCAAGCCCACGGTCTGGCTTTCTCTGTACAGCCGGGTATCCCTGCTCCACCTTCTCTCGTTAATATGTACAAGGAACTGGAATCGGATATTGCTGGATTTGCCCGCCCCAATCACGGTTGTTTGCTCAGTTGGGCAAAACAGGGGGTATTATTGCTCAATACCGTGCTGACCGTTGAACGCGGCAACGCACATTCCCATGCGAATTTGGGGTGGGAAACATTTACTGACAAAGTGATTGCAGCCATCAATGAACATCGCAGCGGGGTTATTTTCCTGCTTTGGGGATCTCATGCCCAGAAAAAAGGCCGTTTTATTGATACTCAACGCCATCATGTATTAAAAGCGCCGCATCCTTCACCTTTGTCTGCCCATCGTGGTTTTTTAGGCTGTAAACATTTTTCACAAGCCAATAAGCTGCTGGAAGCGCAAGGATTGCCGCCAATAGATTGGGATCCTCAATTGCCCCAATAACCGATTTCTACCGACAAAAATGCCGCCTTTTAAATGGCGGCATTGTACACGGGATAGCGTGACGTTATTTAGAAACAGCAACCATGGCAGGACGCAATAAGCGGCCATTCAAAGTATAGCCTTTCTGCATCACCAACATAACTTGATTTGGTTCATGCTGATCAGATTCCATCATGGTCATCGCCTGATGCACTTCTGGATTGAAAGGGACACCGGTGTCACCGACCACTTCAACACCAAACTTACCTACTGCATCAATAAACGCTTTCAGAGTCAGTTCAATACCTTCAACCATTGGCAACAGTGCTTCATTGGTACGATCAGCCGCCTCTAATGCACGTTCCAGATTGTCGATAACAGGCAGAAGTTCATTGGCAAATTTTTCCAATGCAAATTTGTGTGCCTTTTCGACATCCAATTCAGTACGGCGGCGAATGTTTTCCACTTCAGCACGCGCACGTAACATCGCATCACGTTCGTTAATCTGAGCCTGTTTCAGTTGTTCTTCCAACTCAGCGACACGCGGATCAACAACGTTTTCAGTCTCTGGTGCCTCTGTCTGTTCCGCACTTATTTGTTGCTCTAATACATTTTCTGTATTTTCTGCGACTTGCTCATCAGGTACTTTTTGGTCTTTACTACTCATGAATATCTCCGCGTATTTGTATTATCTTCGCCATTCTCGCTTATTATGGGGATCAAAACGCGGGATTCAAGGGAGCACATTATATTGTGAGGGCAAAACCATATGCTGAAGGAAATAACAGCAATGAATAATGAATTCAAATGCATCGGTATTGTCGGTCGGCCACGTCACCCTGAAGCGTTGGCTACCCATGAAATGCTGTACCATTGGCTGGTATCTAAAGGTTATTGCGTCATTGTGGATAGGCAGGTCGCGAAAGACATTAACTTAAAAAATGCCCAGACTGGAGGGCTAACAGAAATCGGCAAAATCGCTGATCTTGTGATTGTTGTCGGTGGTGATGGCAATATGCTTGGGGCAGCCAGAGTATTATCGCGTTATGACATCAAAGTCATTGGCATCAACCGCGGAAATCTAGGCTTCTTGACGGATTTGGACCCCGATAATGCTTTACAGCAACTATCCGAAGTTTTGGCGGGCAAATTTCGGGACGAAAAACGCTTTCTGCTCGAAGCACAAGTGACAAAAACGGGACATAAATCCCGACGCAGCACGGCGCTCAATGAAGTCGTATTACATCCAGGCAAAGTTGCCCATATGATTGAATTTGAAGTCTATATTGATGAACGTTTCGCTTTTTCCCAACGTTCAGACGGTTTGATCATCGCCACACCGACTGGCTCTACGGCCTATTCACTGTCTGCGGGAGGGCCTATATTAACCCCAAACTTGAATGCCATCGTGCTAGTGCCAATGTTTCCACATACCCTCTCGGCACGCCCTCTCGTTATCAGCAGTGAAAGCAGCATTCGACTGAAATTTACCCAAAATAGCAGTGACTACGAAGTCAGTTGTGACAGCCAGATCGTCTTGCCAATCCAAGAGGGTGAAGAAGTGATTATCAAACGCAGTGACTATAATCTGCACTTAATTCATCCAAAAGATTACAACTACTTCAATACACTGAGCACAAAACTGGGTTGGTCAAAAAAAATGTTCTAAAAACAAGTTTCCCTACTTTACTGTATAAAAAACCAGTTTATACTGTACGAAAGCACAGACATGTTTTTATGCACAGGAATGTGTTCTTACGGTGTAGGAACATATTTTTATATACAGTAAAAGGAAGGAGGAGCACGATGCTGACTCAACTGACCATCAGTAATTTTGCTATCGTTCGCGAACTTGAAATTGATTTTCGCTCAGGAATGACGGCAATAACGGGTGAAACCGGAGCCGGTAAATCCATAGCGATTGATGCACTGGGTTTATGTCTTGGCAATCGTGGCGAAGCCAATATGGTTCGCCCAAGTGCTCCACGTACCGACCTTTGTGCCCGCTTTTCACTGGCTGATGCGCCTTCTGCCCGCAAATGGCTGGTAGAGCACCAGCTTGATGGCAGTTTTGATGATGATAATGAGTGCCTGCTGCGTCGCACCATCACCGCTGACGGGCGCTCTCGCGGTTTTATCAATGGTACTGCTGTACCCCTTTCCCAATTACGTGAATTAGGTTCACATCTGATCCAAATCCACGGGCAACATGCTCATCAATTGTTATTAGAGAATCGTCACCAAAGGCGCTTACTGGATATTTACACGGGCGATTTTGAACTTCAATATGAAATGAAACAGGCTTACCAACAATGGCGCCAAAGCTGTCAGGCGCTCTCCCAATTCCAACAACAAGCCCTTGAGCGTCGCTCACGCCAGCAATTACTGGAATATCACCTGAAAGAACTGAATGAACTGTCACCACAATCCGGTGATTATCAGGAGCAAGATAGCGAATACAAACGGCTGGCAAACTGCGGGCAATTTCTGTCCGTCAGCCAAAACATTCTCCAGCTTCTAAGTGATAACGATGAGCAGAACATTACCCGCCTCCTCAACTATGCGCGAAGTGAACTGACCGAGCTTGCCAGCATGGATCACAAACTCAGTAGCCTGCTTAACATGCTGGAAGAAGCGGCTATCCAAGTCAATGAAGTCAGTGATGAATTACGTCATTACAGCGACCAGTTGGAACTGGACCCTAACCGTTTATTCGAACTGGAACAGAAAATTTCCCAACAAATCAACATGGCTCGTAAACATCATGTTTCACCAGAAGAGTTACCTGCATTACATCAACAGTTATTGGAAGAGCAATATCAGTTATCCCAACAGGAAGATGATTGTGCCCACCTGAGTGAATTAGTCAGCCTCCACTACCAGCAAGCTCTAACAGTGGCAGAAAAATTACACCATATTCGTCAGAAATATGCCGCAGAACTGAGCCAACTGATCACAAACAGTATGCACCAACTTTCTATGCCTCATGGCCGCTTTACCATTGATGTCACCTTTGAACCGGAGCATTTAAATATTGATGGAGCCAGTAAAGTCGAATTCAATGTTACAACCAACCCCGGCCAACCTCACCAGCCACTGGCAAAAGTCGCATCAGGTGGTGAACTTTCCCGCATTGCACTGGCGATCCAAGTCATTACAGCGAAGAAAATGGAAACCCCTGCGCTCATTTTCGATGAAGTGGATGTGGGTATCAGCGGCCCAACAGCAGCAATTGTTGGTCGTCTGCTACGTGAATTGGGGGAATCAACCCAAGTGATGTGTGTTACCCATTTACCTCAAGTTGCAGGATGTGGACATCAGCATTTTTATGTTAGCAAGCAAACCGATGGCGAAGAAACAGAAACCCAGATGCAACTATTGGATAAAAAAGCACGACTCCAAGAGCTGGCGCGGCTTCTGGCGGGCAGTGAGGTAACTAAAAATACACTGGCCAATGCAAAAGAACTGTTGGCGGCATAAATTAATCCAACTTTTTTGTATAATTGCAGTCATAGGTAAATGCGTAGAGGTTTTCAATCTCTTCAATGTTTATTATTATCGACGGCCTGACTCCTCAAGGAATGTAATTACTATGCGCTGTAAATTGTTGACTGCCGCTACTGTATCACTTGTTATGCTGACTGCGGGTTGCTCCATGTTTGAGCGAATTGTTTATCGTCCTGATATTAATCAAGGGAACTACCTTACGCCGGCTGCGGTAGCAAAAATCCATAAAGGAATGACTCAGCAGCAAGTTTCTTACACTTTGGGAACACCAATGCTGACCGATCCATTTGGCAGCCAAACCTGGTATTACGTTTTCCGCCAACAACCCGGTCATGGGAAAACAACGCAAGAAACCCTGACACTGACCTTTGATGACAAAGGTGAGCTAACTGATATCAAGAATGAAAAGTCACTGCCAGAGAATCAGTGAGGTGTGTTTTATTTATTCGCCAGTCGATAACCTGGCGAATAAATAGGCATCATTGCGCATTATTTTTAGCGCGCTCCGCGCGCTTACGGCGCATTTCTTTTGGATCAGCAATCAGAGGGCGATAAATCTCTACACGATCTCCCTCTTCCAGCGTATCAGTCAATTTGGCAGGGCGGCTATAAATGCCCACTTTATTTTGGGTCAAATCGATATCATGACGTAATGTCAAAAGGCCAGATGCGACAATCGCCTGTTCAACGGTTGCGCCTTGCGGCACTTTCACATTACGCAGATATTGCCGTTCCGGCAGAGCATAAACGACTTCAATATTAATCTCAGACATTGTAAACCTCACGCGCACGTTGGGTAAACGCCTGAACCATATTACCAGCCAACTCTTTAAACACTTTGCCAAAAGCCAATTCAATCAACTTGTTGGTAAATTCAAAATCGAGATGCAGCTCAACTTTACAGGCATCCTCACTTAACGGAGTAAAATGCCAGCCCCCCATCAACTTGCGGAAAGGCCCATCAACAAGCTGCATATTGATGCGCTTATTATCAAATAACGTATTACGTGTTACAAACGTCTTACTGATCCCTGCCTTAGCGACATCAACGGAAGCCGTCATTTCATTATTACTACTGCTTATTACACGACTTCCCACACATCCAGGCAAAAAATCCGGATAGGACGTCACATCGTTGACCAATTTATACATTTGTTCCACGCTGTAAGGCACTAGCGCAGAGCGACTAATCTGTGGCATATCATTTCCTGTAAAACATAACAGCGCTGAATAATATCACTTAAATGTGGTTAAATAAAAACCCGCTGACATTTAGCATAATAAATGTGCACTTATCGCTAAATATCATGCAGAAGAGATTTCTTTCACTAACGCATACAGTATAATACAACGCATTATGACAAAGAAAAAAGCACACAAACCCGGTTCGGCAACAATTGCCATGAATAAGCGAGCCCGCCACGAATACTTCATTGAAGAAGAATTCGAAGCAGGCTTATCCCTACAAGGTTGGGAAGTCAAATCACTGCGCGCTGGCAAGGCTAACATCAGTGAGAGTTATGTTTTACTCAAAGATGGTGATGCTTATCTTTTTGGTGCCACAATTACGCCCTTGAATGTTGCTTCTTCCCATGTAGTTTGTGATCCGACGCGGTCACGCAAACTATTACTTAACAAACGTGAACTTGATTCACTGTATGGTCGAGTCAATCGAGAAGGCTACACCATCGTCGCACTTTCCATGTATTGGAAAAATGCTTGGAGCAAAGTCAAAATTGGCGTTGCGAAAGGTAAAAAAGCGCACGATAAACGTTCAGATATTAAAGAACGTGAATGGAAATTAGACAAAGCGCGAATTATGAAGAATTCTGGGCGTTAATCACTGGCATTATCTCCCAATATTCTGATATACTTGCCGTTAACACACTTGGGGCTGATTCTGGATTCGACGGTATTCGCGAAACCCAAGGTGCATGCCGAGGGGCGGTTGGCCTCGTAAAAAGCCGCAAAACAATAGTCGCAAACGACGAAAACTACGCACTGGCAGCTTAATAACCTGCTCAGAGCCCTCTCTCCCTAGCCTCCGCTCTTAGGACGGGGATCAAGAGAGGTCAAACCCAAAAGAGATCGCGTGGATGCCTTGCCTGGGGTTGAAGCGTTAAATCCAATCAGGCTAGTTTGTTAGTGGCGTGTCTGTCCGCAGCTGGCAAGCGAATGTAAAGACCAGACTAAGCATGTAGTACCGAGGATGTAGGAATTTCGGACGCGGGTTCAACTCCCGCCAGCTCCACCATTTTTGTATTCGGAAATCATCAGAATACACTGAAAACCCAAGAAAAAGCCCTAAATCATAAAGACTTAGGGCTTTTTTATTGCCCGTTAGTATTCGTTTAGTATCGTTATAACTCGATAGTTTTAGTAGTATGTTTAGTAGTAAATCGGCTACACTACAAAAATACTTACTACCAAAACGTAAATGTCCGAGTGTCCAAGAGAAACTCATATATATAGTTAAGTTTTTCGCAAAAAATGATGTCCCGCCGTCCCAATACACTTAACCATATGATATATACACAAAAAACCTAGGACACCCCCGTCCCTATCATTTTTTGGAGCACGTCCCAAAACTTGAAAAATCAGACTTAATTACTTGATTTAAAACAAAAATATCAACAGGGGCACTAGACCACAGGGGGACACAGCACAAGGTTAAAGAGGTAAAAAGTTAGTAGTAACAGCCCAACTACACCAATAAATGCTTACTACAGCTCCCTAGAACACTTACTACTACGGTTAGAGCTGCCCGATGCCTAAAAAGATAACGCCGCTTTCCCCTACAACGGTATCCAATGCTAAAGCCAAGCTTGATAGCAAAACTGGTAAGCCCAAAGATACGATTTATCGTGACGGGGATAATTTAGAACTCCTCGTTAAAACATCAGGTATTAAGCTTTGGTATTTCCGATACTACAAACCATTCACCCAAAAGCGCACGATGATTGCATTTGGTGAATATCCCTCTGTTAAGTTGGCAGACGCTCGCCGACTCAAAGACGAAGCAAAAGCAATGCTGGCTAAAGATATTGATCCTGTCGATTGGCGTAAACAGCAAGCGGCGGCAATACAGGAAGAGAACAGCAACACCTTAAAGAATATTGCTTCACGCTGGTTCGAAGTGAAGAAAACCACTGTCAGCGAGGATTACGCCAAAGATATTTGGCGCTCACTGGAGAAAGATATTTTCCCCAAACTCGGCGAAATGCCGATATCAAATCTGAAAGCACCTATGCTGGTGGAAGTGCTCAAGCCTATCGAAGCAAGGGGCAATCTGGAAACGATTAAACGGCTGACCCAACGAACGGTAGAGATCATCGACTACGCCATGAATTTAGGCGTTATTGATGCCAACCCTTTTACCACTGTAAGCAAGGCATTCCCCAAGCCAAAGAAAAAACACAATCCTACCATTCGACCCGAAGAACTCCCCGGATTAATGCAAGCGCTATCTATTGCAAGAATAGAACGGCAAACACGCTTAGTCATTGAGTGGCAACTATTAACTGCCATGCGCCCGGGAGAAGCGGTAAAAGCCCGTTGGTCTGAAATAGACTTTGATAACAGAATCTGGAATGTTCCAGCGGAAACAATGAAAATGGATCGCCCTCACACAGTGCCTCTATGCCAACCCGCCTTAGACATTCTTGAAGTTATGAAGCCTATCAGTGGACATAGAGAATTTATCTTTCCT
>NZ_JAQRFJ010000003.1:0-130313 GCF_028599065.1 Xenorhabdus sp. PR6a
TAGTGACATCAGCGACTATAGATGCAGCATATAATTCCAGTAATCAATCTGGAAAGTGGATTGATTTAGATGTTCCTAAATACCCTGAATAAGTGGGTTCTTCAGAGAATTTCACGGGCAATTATGCTTTGCTAATTAGAGGCAGCTAGATTTAATCGAAATTTACAAAAATACAATTCTAGATTGAATGGGAGAGCTTGTAATGTCAATAAAATCAGGTCAGCGAATTAATTCAGAAGCGTCACGATCTTGGCTGGCACTTTTCCTGCTTTGCTTACCAACTGCAGTGCTCGCTCTTGATATGAGTGCGCTATATTTGGCTCTAGCTCACATCGCTGCCTCTCTTGACACCACATCAGTAGAAGAGTTATGGATTCTAGACATCTACCCCCTTATGATTGCTGGATTCTTGATGCCGATGGGAGGAATGAGTGATCGCTGGGGAAATCGCCGCGTCTTGTTAATCGGTTCTGCTGTTTTCGCAGTACTTTCGACAATAGCCACCATGGCACCGACGGCTTTTACGTTGATTATCATAAGGGCAGCACTTGGGGTTGCTGGGGCAGCACTTATGCCCGCTACCCTCGGATTGATAAGTGAACTATTCCAAAATCCGCAACAGCGGAGACAAGCGATTTCGATATGGACTTCTGCATTCATGGCAGGATTCGCTCTTGGGCCGGTAATTGGTGGAGCTTTACTAGAGTTTTTTGGGTGGGGGGCGATTTTTTTCTTGGCTGTTCCTGTCATGCTCCCTCTGCTAATGGCTGGTCCGATAGTTTTCCCGAAAGGTTTCAAGCCTGAAGGTCAAAAACAATACGATTGGATTAGTAGCATACTTTTTCTTGCGGCTATACTTCCCCTTGTTTATGGGCTTAAAGAACTTGTCAGCGCTGAAACAAAGCTAAGCGCTGTGTTGGTATTATCTTGGGGATTCCTCGTCGGAGGAGTGTTCATTGTGCGGCAACTTAAAGTTAGCAATCCTCTCTTGGATTTCAACATGATTCTATCCAATTCTGGACTAGCAACTGCCTTGACGATACTCTTATTGGGGCCCGCCATTGTCGGCGGCTTAACACTTTTTGTGCCTCAATACCTTCAGCTTACTTATGGATTAAGTCCTGTTGCTGCGGGCGCGTCAATCGCACCGGCATCTCTTGGGCTAATTATCGGAGCACTTATATCTCCCGCTCTTTCAAGAAAAATGAGAAGTAGTGGAGCAGTTATTGGAACGGGTTTTCTCGTGATGTCAGTAGGTCTCGTTACGATAGCGTTTGGAGTTCAATTAGGTCCAATGTGGGTGGTAGCTGGCATTGTCGTAGTGTATTTGGGATCTGGTCCTTTCGATGCACTCGGTACTGACATTGTGATTTCCTCGGCCCCTGAAGGCAAAAGTGCTTCAGCTGGTGCGGCGGCAGAGACAGCAACTGAACTCGGAGTGGGACTGGGCATAGCTTTTTTTGGTACGCTAGGAACAGCTGTTTACCAGCGAATTTTGACAGGCGATCTTATTGGTGGCGATATTAATAGTTATGCTGTAGAACATGCTTCGAGTTCGTTTTCGATCGCCATAGCAGAAGCCTCCTCATTGGGGGGAACTGAAGGTGCATATCTCCGAGAACAAGCAAGTGAAGCATTCGCGTCGGGCTTTGCTGCAGTGGCCGGTTCTACCGTAATACTTGCCATATTTTTATCTATACTATCTTTTGTTTTTCTTCGAAAAACTGCTTGAAGCAGTTTGGGATAAGCGATTGGATGCCGCCGCGTTAAGAACCTGTGCGCGATTTTCAAAAACTGGTTGATTATACATAACTCTCCGTCCTAGCTGGACTGGGCGACATGAGAAAAGGTTATTGTTGGTCACAGTGGTTTCCCGCTTGCATGAGCGGTTTCTAGCAGGCTTACACTACAGTTTGGCAAACAAAGAAGTCTATGTATGTGGGAAGAGGCAAAGTGTGGAACTTGCCTCTATCCCGACTGAAATAAAAGCTTTGTAAAATAGAAGTAAATATCAAGTCGGCGGTTACCATTTAAGCAACCGTTGGGCAAACCTCTCCAACCAGTGTGCTATCTCAGCATCATGGAAATAAAGGAATACCGTGAGGCTGAGGATAGCAAGACCGAGTATTACCAGAACAAAAATATTATTCATAGAATAATCGCCCATTTTCATCTGGTTAAATTATAGCAAAATGTAAATTTTAGTTAAGTTATCTTCAATCGGTTATTTTTCGAAATGCCACTAATTCTGGCATTGCACCAGAAATACAGTGAGCCGATTCAGAACCTGCTTTTGGGTTTACCCGAAATGTCCGGCTTCCGCCTATTTTTTCCGGCTTACATCGGTAATTATTGATTTTGGTCAAATTTACTGGGTTAGATAAGTGTCACATTGTCATTTAATTTATGACATCGAGATTTGGAATACTTCAGTAAAAACTAAGGAGTTTCAAATGGCAGCATCAACTTTCTTTATCCCGCCAGTGAATAAAATCGGCATGGGGTGCATGGCTGAAGCCGTTGAGTTAATGAAAGATTATGGTTACAGACAGGCTTTGATTGTCACTGATCGCGTGTTAAACGAGATTGGTGTTGTTGGGCAAGTTCAGGCTTTGCTGGCGGATGTTGGGATAAAAAGTGCCATTTATGATGGCACAAACCCAAACCCAACGACGGTGAATGTTGAAGAAGGTTTAACTATTTTGCGCCAGCATCATTGTGACTGTGTGATCTCCTTGGGTGGTGGTTCACCGCATGATTGCGCAAAAGGTATTGCGCTGGTGGCTGCCAATGGCGGGGATATTCGTGATTATGAAGGCGTTGACCGTTCAGCCAAGCCACAGCTTCCTTTGATTGCCATCAATACTACGGCGGGAACGGCTTCTGAAATGACACGCTTCTGTATTATTACGGATATTGAACGTCATATCAAAATGGCCATTGTGGATAAAAATGTGACGCCTATTTTGTCAGTCAATGACTCTGCTTTGATGGCCGGGATGCCAAAAGGATTGACTGCTGCAACAGGGATGGATGCACTGACTCATGCTATCGAGGCTTATGTTTCCACGGCGGCAAACCCGATTACTGATGCCTGTGCGCTGAAAGCCGTAACCATGATTAGCCATTATTTACGCCGTGCGGTTGAAGATGGCAATGATATGGAAGCGCGTGAGAATATGGCTTACGCCCAGTTCCTGGCCGGGATGGCATTCAATAACGCATCGTTGGGGTATGTCCATGCGATGGCACACCAGTTAGGCGGATTCTATGATTTGCCACACGGTGTCTGCAATGCGGTGTTACTGCCACATGTACAGCGGTTCAATGCAAAAGTTGCTGCTGCGCGCCTGAAAGAGATCGCGGCGGCGATGGGCGTTGAGGTGGGAACCTTAAATGATGTGCAAGGGGCTGAAGCCTGTATTCAGGCAATCAGTAAATTGGCAAAAGATGTCAATATTCCGGCTGGGTTGTCTGAATTGAAGGTCAAAGAGGAAGATTTACCAATATTAGCGACCAATGCGTTGAAAGATGCCTGTGGATTCACCAATCCGATTCAGGCATCGCATGAAGAAATCGTTGCTATCTTTGAAGAGGCAATGTAACTCTTGATATAGTAATAGCATATTTTCAAAAGGGTACAGATAGGCTCCTCTTTTTTATATTAGCGGTGAGCTTATTCTGTACACTTAATGATAATAGTATTTTCTGCTATCCCTATTCTGTTTTATGTCATCTGCATGATTGTCTGGTGACAGGTTATTCGGTTGCAGATTGCCCGCTGCAATTAGCAACCGAAACCCCCACACAACACTCTTCTTGCAAGAAGTTGATCAAATTTTCCAAGTGCTGATATTCAGGTATACACACGATAGTACGGCTGTGCTTATCTTGACGAATTAACCCAACTCTCACCATGCGGCTGAGATGATGTGATAGCGTGGAAGCCGGAATACCTAAGGCTTTCTGAATTTCCCCGACAGAAACCCCTTGATGACCTGCCTTAATTAAAAACCGAAATATCGATAATCGATGAATATTCCCCAACTCAGCCAGGCTTGCAGCGACTTCTTCATGTTTCATATGTCTTTCTCAGCAAAAAATATCTATATTTCCAGAAATATTAAAATACTCTTGACAGGAATTGCAATGGCAATCTAATATCCCTCTATATTTCCATATTACTAGAATTATAGATTATTGGAGGATTGATATGTCTTCTCAACTACAAGAAACCTTTAATATGTTTATTTTCCTCGCCGTAGAGTTATCAGCTTTGTTTATTGGCATTAGCTTACTGGTAGGTATTCTCCAGCGACACATACCTCTATCCAAAGTAGAAGCCTTACTGAGTGCTAACCGGAAAAGAGGTTATTTTCTGGCGGCCGCCCTCGGAGCTATCACGCCTTTTTGCAGTTGTTCGACTATCCCCATGTTGAAAGGACTAATTCGTGCCAGAGCCGGTTTTGGTCCAATGATGGTATTTTTATTTTCTTCCCCTCTATTGAACCCCATCATTGTTGTTTTGCTGGTCGTTACTTTTGGCTCAACGTTGACCGCAATTTATGTCCTGTCGGCTCTTTTAGTCTCACTGGGTGCCGGATGGTTACTGCAAGTTTTGGGATTTGAGCGTTATATACGTCGCGAAAAAGTGCCTAATTGTGGAACCGTTGAGAGTTGTTGTGACTCTAATCCAGCTATGTCAAACAATTGTGAATTAACAACAACTACCAGTTGTTCGACTAATCAAAAAACTTCACAACCGACAAGTTGTTGCGATAGCCAATCCGCCAACGTTGACCGTCCAACAAGCAGGTATAACGGTCTGTGGCAGGAAGTGTGGTCAGATTTTAAGGGGGTACTGCCTTATTTACTGATCGGTATTGCGATCGGCAGTGTGATCTATGGCTATGTACCAACGAACCTGCTCGAGCGATATGCCGGTTCAGATAATCCTTTGGCTATTCCGCTTGCTGCTGTTATTGGTGTCCCACTCTATATTCGCGCTGAAGCCTTGATACCGCTTGCTGCGGCCTTGATGGCGAAAGGGGTCAGCGCCGGGGCGATTCTGGCGTTAATTATTGGCAGTGCGGGTGCCAGCCTGACTGAACTAATTTTATTGCGTTCCCTGTTTACAACTAAGCTCTTAGTGGCCTTTGTCACTGTTATTTTTGTTATGGCAATAATCGCAGGTTACGCGGCTTTCCTGTTTTTCTAAATGCTGCTCAATACCGCGTTATGTTTGGTCTAAGGCAGTGGATTTTATTAGAGTTGGAGTAATAAAGTGATGAAAATCAAAACACAAAAATCGGCTCAGCGAATTGAAGAGATACAGCATTACTACGGTAAAACGCTTTCAAATAAGGACGATTTACTCACCAATATTTGTACTGTAGATGAGGCACCTTCTGCTGAGATTAAAGCCATACTAAAAACAGTCCATCCCGATGTGCAGCAACGCTTTTATGGTTGTGGTACTCCTTTTCCACCTTTACTGTCTGGCTTAACGGTATTGGATTTAGGCTGTGGTAGCGGGCGAGATTGTTTCATTTTATCTAAACTGGTCGGACGGGAAGGGCGCGTTATTGGCGTGGATACTACGTTTGAGCAAATTGAATTTGCCAAAAATTATCTCGATTATCACCGAGAAGCCTATAGCTATAGCGAAAGTAATGTACAGTTTATTCAGGGCAATATTGAGTCCTTAGATCGACTCAAGCTACCGTCAAATAGTGTTGATGTCATCGTTTCCAATTGTGTCATTAACTTAGCTACGGCAAAGTCTGATGTACTTGCGGGAATGTATCAGTTACTCAAACCTGGAGGAGAAATTTACTTTGCCGATATTTTCTCTGATCGCAGGTTGTCACAAGAGTTGAAAAATGATCCATTGTTGGTTGGGGAATGTATTGGTGATGCCTTGTATTATGGCGATTTCGTACAGGCAGCACGTGAGGCGGGTTTTCGGGATATCCGTATTGCTGAGAGCAGATTAAAGGCTATTGGTAACCAATCGATCGAAGAAAAATTGGCGGGCGCGAAGCTGTATTCAATGACGCTCCGATTATTTAAGATTGATCTGGAAGATAGCTGTGAAGATTATGGTCAAGTCGCCATATATCAAGGGAATCTCCTTAGTTCTCCTGTTCGTTTTCTTCTTGATAAAGACCATATATTTGATACAGGAAAAGCGGTGCCGGTGTGCCGAAATACGGCCGATATCATTCGCAAAAGCCGGTATCATCGCTTGTTTAGTGTGATTGGTGAAGGGCATATACATTATGGAACTTTTAATTGTAAAACAGCCGTAAATCATTTTATGGTTCCGGCTGGAGCGACGACGACGGGGGAATCAGGTGGTTGTCGTTGCTAAAAGAGCGTTGCAGCCCGCAAGATGAGGGCTGCTTGTTATTTGCTCTATGTCATGGGGTAATAAATGTATCTTTAAGTTTCACGTTGAGTGCCGTTCCCGTAATTGTTGAATGATACGACTTAAATCGAGGTCTTGATCTTGCAATAAGACCAGCAGGTGATAGATCAAGTCCGCAGCTTCGTTGGTCAACTCTTTCCGGTCATTGACTGTTGCAGCTAACGCAGTTTCTACACCTTCTTCGCCCACTTTTTGGGCAATACGTTTTGTTCCACTGGCATATAAGCGGGCGGTATAGGAACTGTCCGGCGAGGCATTTTTCCGGCTTGCCAGTAATTGTTCCAATTCATAGAGAAACCCCCACTCAGTTTGTGCAGGGGCAAAACAGCTATCGGTACCTTTATGGCAGGTCGGGCCAATCGGCTCCACTAAGGCCAGCAACGTATCGTTATCACAGTCGGGATAGAGGCCGACCAGATTCAGAAAGTGGCCTGAGCTTTCGCCTTTTGTCCATAACCGCTGTTGAGTGCGGGAGAAAAAGGTCACTTTGCCGGAATTGAGCGTGATATTCAGTGCTTCCTGATCCATGTAACCCAGCATTAACACGCTGCCGGAGGTCGCATGTTGGACGATAACAGGCATCAGGTTAGCCACTTTTTCCCAATCCAGTTGCTCAATTTCTTGAGGGGTTAATTTTTGTGCTGTTAACATTTTCTCACCTCGACACCCTGTGTAGCCAGATATTGTTTGAGCTCACTGATATTAATGATCTGTTTGTGGAATACAGAGGCTGCCAAGGCACCATCAACATTGGCAACCTGAAAAGCGTCCAAGAAATGTTCTGGTGCCCCGGCTCCGCCAGACGCAATCAGTGGTACAGAACAGATATCACGCACTAGTTTCAGTTGAGTCAAATCATAACCATTACGCACACCATCCTGATTCATCATATTTAGGACGATCTCACCCGCGCCGCGTTGCTGGACTTCTTTGATCCACTCCAGTGTTTGCCAATGAGTTGCAGTTGTACGTTTTTCATCCCCGGTAAATTGGTAAACCTGATAACTGTTGGTGCTTTTATCAAACCACGTATCAACACCGACGACGACACATTGGACACCGTAGTGATCCGCCAGACGGTTAATTAAATCGGGATCCGCCAAGGCCGGAGAGTTGATGGAAATTTTATCTGCCCCGAAGGCTAAAATTTGTCCGGCTTCTTCGGCCGTTTTAATCCCACCCGCCACGCAGAAAGGGATATTGATAACTTCTGCCACTTTTGCCACCCAACTTTTATCGACGACGCGGCCGTCGGAAGAGGCAGTAATATCATAGAACACTAACTCATCCGCACCTTCTTGGGCATAGCGCTGCGCGAGAGGAACGATATCACCAATAATTTCGTGGTGACGGAATTGTACGCCTTTGACCACTTGCCCATCACGGACATCCAGACAGGGGATTATGCGTTTTGCCAACATTGGATGGCCTCCGTCAGGGTAAATTTTCCTTCCAGTAATGCCCGCCCGACAATAACACCAGCTACACCGGATGCCGGCAGGGGAGAGATATCGGCAAGGCTGCCAATACCGCCGGAGGCCTGAAATTGGATTTGCGGATAGCGTTGGCTGATTTCCCGATAGAGGGCAATATTTGTGCCGCTTAATGTGCCATCACGGGAAATATCGGTACATAAAACATGTTTTAGTCCAACGGGGAGGTATTGTTCGATGATATCTTCAAGGGTAGCGCGGCTGTTTTCCTGCCAACCGCTTATCGCGACGTGTTTCACCCCATCTGCATTGATGCGGACGTCCAGTGCCAGCACAATGGCCTCTGCCCCGTAACGCTGAAACCCTTGTTTGACTAATTCCGGCTGGGTAATTGCCGCAGAACCAATAACAACCCGGCTGGCACCTGCTGCAAGCAAGGCTGTTATATCTGCTTCTGAACGAATTCCTCCGCCGATCTGAACGGGAATAGTCACGCTTGCCAGTAGCGCTTGCAGAAGGGCAATTTGGCGTTTGGCCGGATCTTTTGCCCCGGTCAAATCCACTAAATGCAGTAACTTAGCGCCTGCCTGCTCATATTGCTGCAAGCGAGCAAGTGGCGAACGGCCATAATCCCGCTGCTGGGCATAATCGCCTTGATGCAAACGCACCACATTGCCATCAATTAAATCTAATGCAGGGATAATCATGCGCTTACATCTCCAGAAAGTTTTTGAGTAATTGTGCACCTGCGGCACCTGAGCGCTCAGGGTGGAATTGCACACCAAAGAAATTGCCCTTTGCGATAGCACTGCTAAATGGATGGCCATACTCTGTTTGGGCAATCGTGTATTCACCCACCGGCAGCGCATAACTATGGACGAAATAGAAACGGGAATTGTCTGCAATATGGCGAAACAGGGGATTGCCTGCCTGCGCTTTCACTTGATTCCAGCCCATATGAGGCAATGGCAGACCCGCGGTCACCATCTTTTCGACAGGCGCGTCAATGAATTTCAGTAGTGGGATGTTATCCCCTTCCGCACTGACACGCGCCAGTAATTGCATACCGAGGCAAATACCCAATACAGGTTGTGTCAGAGAATGAATCAGGGGAATTAATTGCCGTTGTTCGAGCTGTTTCATTGCGGCGGTCGCCGTACCTACGCCCGGTAGAAAGAGTTTATCGGCGGCTTGCACAACCTCCGCGTCCAAACTCACGGTGGGTTCATAGCCTAACCGACGGATGGCATAAGTCACAGAAGCAAGGTTGGCGCAGCCTGTATCTAAAATAACAACGTTCATCATGACTTCCTTTATGCCTTTATAAAACACCTTTGGAACTCGGTAAGGTATCGCCTTCAACGCGAATGGCTTGGCGCAATATCCGGCCAAAGACTTTAAACAGGCTTTCTGCCCGATGGTGATCGTTTTTGCCTTTGGTTTTCAGGTGTAAAGTGCATCCCATGGTGTAAGAGAGCGAACGGAAAAAGTGTTCGATCATCTCAGTACTTAAATCGCCAACACGCTGATGTTTGAATTCAGCTTTATATTCGAGATGTGGACGACCGGAAATATCCAGAGCACAGCGGGCAAGGCATTCATCCATTGGCAGCATAAAGCCAAACCGGGCAATCCCGCGTTTATCCCCCAAGGCCTGTTTTAAGGCTTCCCCCAGCGCGAGCCCGGTATCTTCAACGGTGTGATGATCGTCAATATGGAGGTCACCCTTGACTTGTATATTCATGCGGAAGCCACCGTGAGTCGCGATTTGATCCAGCATATGGTCGAAGAAACCGACACCCGTATTGATGCGACTTTCTCCTTCACGATCCAGCCAGATTTCAATATCAATTGTGGTTTCTTTGGTTTTTCGTTCAACGTGAGCATGGCGATCGTTACGGGTCAACTTCTTGCGGATCAATTGGGCACAAATGGCTAGCCATCCCCGTGATTCGGGTTGGTAGCGAATGCCCTTGATCCCCATGTTTTGGGCTAATTGCAGATCGGTTTCCCGATCACCGATGACGTAGCTGTTTTCCGTATCGATAATATTTTCTGCCAGATATTTTTGTACCAATCCCAGTTTGGGCTTACGGCAGTGGCAGTTATCTTCTGGTTTGTGTGGGCAGATCAGCACTTCTTCAAAATGAATACCCTGTGAGGTGAAAACTTGCATCATCAAGGCATGGGGTGGCTCAAAATCCGCTTGTGGAAAACTGGGCGTACCTAACCCGTCCTGATTCGTGATCATCACGAATTTATAGCCGGCTTGTTGCAGGGCGAGCAAGGCTGGGATAACACCTGCCTCAAACGCCAATTTATCAAGGCGATCAACTTGATAATCACTGGGCGGCTCGGTGACCAATGTGCCATCGCGGTCAATAAAAAGCATTTTCTGGCTCATGGGTTCTCAGTTTCCTTGGTTTGCTGCGGTTGGTCGGTAAGTGCGCTAATGGCACGCACCAACTGTTCACATTCACTCCGGCTGCCGATGGTAATACGCAGGCAATTCTCTAATCCCGGCTGTTTACGCTGATCACGCAGGATAATCCCTTGTTGCCATAGCGTCTTAAATACCAGCTCTGCATGGGTAAATTTCACCAAAATATAGTTGGTTTCACTTGGAAACACCTTTTTAACCCACGTCAATTGGCTGAGTGCTTGTTGGAGATAAGCCCGATTGCGGGCGTTTTCTGCCACCCGGTTTCGCATGGTTTGAATACCCATTGCCGTGAGCGCTTGTGCTGCGATATCCGCAACTGGTGTCGCCAGTGGATAAGGCGCAATCACTTTCAGCATCAGCGTGATGATATCGGCAGAAGCCAGCGTAAATCCACAACGTAATCCAGCCAAAGCAAAAGCTTTCGAGAGGGTTCGCAAAATCACTAAGTGAGGATAGTCTGACAGCCAACGGGTGGTATCATGGGTCGCGGCATGTTGTGGGCAAAATTCGATATAGGCTTCATCAATGGCAACAATGGCGCGGTTGCGGGCCAATTCAAGGATCTGGCGTAATGCCGCCGGATCAATGAGGTTACCGGTCGGGTTGTTGGGACTACAGATATAGATCAGCTTGACGCGATCTAGATTATTTTTGATGGCGGTGATATCGGGTTGCCAGTCGGCGCTGACGGGGATTTTTTTCTGCTCTACGCCAAAGGTTTCGGCACTCACGCCGTACATCCCATAGGTGGGTGGGCAAAACAGCACAGCGTCGCGTCCCGGCTCGCAAAAAACGCGGATCAGTAATTCGATAGATTCATCAGCGCCACGGCTGACAAGGACTTGCTCTGGTTGCAGGCCCGCGTAATCGGCATAACGTTGAATGACGGTGGCGGGTTGGCATTCAGGATAGCGATTGAGCGTGTTTTCGCTGAGTTGGAAATCGGGTGCGATGGGGTATTCATTCGCATTTAACCAAACATCACCACAACCGCCCAGACGGCGGGCAGACAAATAAGGGACTAATTTGCGAACGTTTTCTCTTGCCAATAAATTGATATCAAAAACCGTACTCATGATTGTTCCTTGTTCAAAGCAGTCATACGTAACGTGACGGCATTTTTATGCGCGATAAGTTGTTCTGCCTGTGCCAGTGTTTCGATAGTGGGTGCGAGGTTTTTTAATCCTTGGGGAGTGAGCCGCTGGACGGTCATTCTTTTCAGGAAATCAGCCAGACCGAGGCTGGAATAGGTTGAAGTATAGCCATAGGTAGGCAGAACGTGATTGGTGCCGGAAGCGTAATCACCGGCGGATTCAGGCGACCAGTCACCGAGAAAAATGGAACCGGCGCTGGTAATCTGCTCGACCAGTTGTTCAGGCTGACGAGTTTGAATGATCAAATGCTCCGGGCCATATTGATTGCTGATTGCCACACACTGGGCGAGATCTTCGGTGACAATAATCCGGCTGGCTTGCAGGGCTTGAATTGCGATGGGCTGGCGTGGCAAAACGGCGAGCTGGGTTTCAATTTCACGGATCACTTTTCCGGCCAGATTTTCATCAGGAGTGACCAATATTACTTGGGAATCAGGGCCGTGCTCTGCTTGTGAAAGTAAGTCTGCTGCCGTAAATGCGGGATTGGCTCCACTGTCAGCGATCACCAGCACTTCGGATGGGCCTGCGGGCATATCGATCGCGGCGCCGTTGATCTGTTGGCTTACCTGACGTTTGGCTTCGGTCACCCACGCATTGCCGGGGCCAAAAATTTTGTCTACTTTGGGAACGGATTCTGTCCCGAATGCCATTGCGGCAATGGCTTGAGCCCCGCCGATTTGAAATATCTCGCTGATCCCACAGAGTTGGGCGGCATAGAGTATTTCATCAGCAATCGGGGGAGGAGAACACAGGATGACTTTACGGCAACCTGCAATATTGGCGGGTGTACCCAGCATTAATACTGTGGAAGGCAGGGGAGCAGAGCCGCTGGGGATATAAAGCCCAACGGAATCGATTGGGCGCGTAATCTGTTGGCAACGAACGCCTGGCACTGTTTCAATATCAACCTCTGCGGGTTTTTGCGCCTCGTGGAATCGGCGGATATTGTTCATGGCCAGTTGCATGGCCTGTTTGATTTCTGGACTTAGGCGGGCGACCGCTGCGTTGACTTTATCGGCAGAGAGCTGGATGGTTTCAACGGTCGTTTTGTCGAAGCGTTGGCAGAACTCCTGTAATGCTTGATCACCCCCTGTTTTTACGGTTTCCAGAATCTGTTTAACCGTTGCGGCAATATCGCCGGATGCGGCGATAGCCGGACGTGTCAGTAATATTTTTTGTTGTTCCGGCGTACATGCTTGCCAGCGAATGAGAGTGTTAAAATTAGGGTTCATCAACGGTCACTCCATCATTTTTTCAATGGGCAGAACCAGAATGGAACTGGCACCTAATACCTTGAGTTTTTCCATGGTTTCCCAGAACAGCGTCTCACTACTGACCATGTGCATGGCGACGCGGTTTTGTGCCCCCGCCAGTGGCAAGATAGTGGGGCGTTCTGCGCCCGGCAGCAGGGATATAATCTCTTCCAGTTTGTCGCTGGGAGCATGTAGCATGATGTATTTGGATTCCCGCGCCTGAATAACGCCTTGGATGCGGAGCATCAATTTGTCAATAAGCTGTTGCTTGGCTTCCGGCATTTCGCCATCGCGTTGGATCAAACAGGCCTTTGAGCGATAAATCACTTCAACTTCCCGCAAGCCATTGGCTTCCAACGTGGCGCCGGTTGAAACTAAATCACAGATAGCGTCTGCAAGCCCAGCACGGGGAGCAACTTCAACTGAACCATTGAGAAGACAAGATTTGAAGTGGATGCCTTTTTGATCGAAATAACGTTTCAATAAATGCGGATATGAGGTTGCGATGCGGGAATCTTGCAGGCATTCCACGCCGGTATAATCGCAATCTAAAGGCGTTGCCAGGGAAAGCCGGCAATCACCAAAATCGAGGCGGCGCAATGTCAGATAGCGAGGATCTTCTCCCTGTGCCCGACGGGTCAGTAATTCTTCCTCAAGGACGTTTTCCCCAATAATGCCCAGATCGACCACACCATCCATCACAAGGCCCGGAATATCATCGTCGCGGACACGCAGAATATCGATAGGCATATTTTCAGCAAATGCGATCAGGCGCTGTTGCTGTAAATTAATTTTGATACCGCAACGGGCCAGTAACGTTCTGGAGTCATCACTCAGACGGCCTGATTTTTGAATAGCGATGCGTAAGCGTGTCTTATCTAGCATGTTGTGTTTTACCTTATCTTAAGATTTAGTCAGTAACTCATTCGTAGAAATCAGAAACAAAAAACCCTCGGAAAATCTTCCGAGGGTTTTTTATCGTATTCATGCCACCGGAAGACGGGTTAAATGTCTTCCAGCACACAGCAGCCTGAAAGACTAGTCAGGATGATGGTGATGATGATGGTTAAATTGAATACGGTTCATATGCGCGTTCTCTATCTGTATTTCAGGCTGTTTTATACAAGGATGTATGTACTGAATAATGACTATACGTAACTTTATAATAAACGATATATTTATGACTAAGGATTGGCTGCTTGTTGTTTAACCTATACTATTTTGTGTATAAAAAGCAAACTCTTTTTTAAAAAAAGATGTTTATTTTATATTAATGTATTGTTTTTAAGTCGCATCGTGCTTAAGGGGATCATGGTGAAAAAAGTTTCCATTATTGGACTGGGTTGGTTAGGAATGCCATTGGCACAAGTATTACAACGCGGAGGAATGCAGGTTGTTGGCAGTAAAACAACATCCGATGGTGTTGAAGCGGCTTGTCTGTGCGGGGTGGATTGTTACCTATTGAACCTGGTGCCTCAGATTATTTGCGATGCAGATGATCTTGATCAACTGATGTTGGTTGATGTGCTGGTTTTGGCATTGCCTGTGAGTGGGGTTGCTGGGGGTGGGAAGGAATATGTCAAAGCAGTGCAACTACTTGTTGACACCGCACTTTCGTATTCGGTTCCGCGGATTATTTTTACCAGTTCGACTTCAGTTTATGGTTCGTCTGTTGGCTGTCTCAATGAAGATGATCCACTGTACCCCGATACTGAATCGGCCAAGGCGCTGGTTGAGTTGGAAAACTGGCTGCATCAACTGCCCAATACGTCGGTCGATGTATTACGTTTGGCTGGCTTGGTCGGTAATGGGCGTCATGCGGGGCGTTTTCTCGCAGGAAAAAAGGCGCTTAAGGGGGGAGAAAGTGCGGTTAATTTAGTCCATCAAGATGATGTCATTTCGGCCATTAAATTGCTTATTCAACAACCGGAAGGGGGGCATCTTTTTAATTTGTGTGCACCAATCCATCCGAAAAAAGCGGCGTTTTATCCGTCAGCCAGTCACCAGCTTGATCTGACCCCGCCAGAATTTTTGCTGTCAGAAAGCGCAGAAATTGAAAGTAAGCTGAAAATTGACGGCAAAGACGGCAAAGTAGTGGATGGCAGTCGTATCTGTCGGGAACTGGGATTTGAGTATCAGTTCCCCGATCCCGGCAGAATGCCAATGAGTTAATAAACTCACAAGTCAAAGGCTCAATTGATTTCTATCATAACAATTTTTTGGAAAGCCGGTCTTTCGGTCAATAATTGATACCAGCGCTCCAGGTTTGGCAGAGACGGGCGCTCTATCTCTACGCCTAACCATAAATAGGCCAGCGGAGCCAGGGCGATATCGGCCATACCCAATTTGTCGCCGGAGAGATATTGTTGATTGCTTAGGGTGCTATCGACAATTTTCAGCAACTTTTCAATCTCTGCTAAAGATTGGGCAATAACTTGAGGGTCACGCTGATCTTCCGGTGTTCTGACAAAACTAATCATAAATTGTTTAATCGGCGGGAAGAGGTTGCAACCGACCCAATCCATCCACTTTTCAACGCTGGCTCTTTCTTGGAGATCAGCCGGGTAAAGGCTGTCTTTGCCAAATTTCGCCGCAAGATAACGAACAATGGTGTTGGATTCCCATAAAATAAAATCGTCTTCTTGCAAACAAGGAATGACAGCATTGGGGTTCATGCGCAGGTATTCAGGATCGTTGAGTTGGCCAAATTTGCCACCGATATCAACTTGTTGATAGGGCACATTGAGCTCTTCCAGACACCAAAGCACTTTTTTCACGTTTGATGAATTTTTACGGCCCCAGATTGTTAACATCATTTTCTCCTTAATTCAGAACACATCTAAAATAGTGTTTCAAGATGACAAACGTTCACCATTATGAAAATTTATTCATTGATAATATGACAATAAAGTGGGCTGAATAACAGAAAAATCTTTACGTTATGGGGTTGGAGTCTTCTCTCATAACATCCTATATTAATAAAGTTTTTATTGAGAAAGGGCGAGCGAAGATGAAAAACAGACGGCAGATAGCAATAATTAAATCTTTTACTTTTGGCTTGAGTGTTTTCTGGTTGGCGAGCGTCAGTGTATATGCAATGGAGCAACCCGCGGCACCTGAAATTGATGCAAGAGCCTATGTATTGATGGATTATGCCAGTGGAAAAATTCTGGCCTCAAATAACGCAGATGAGCGGTTAGACCCTGCCAGCTTGACGAAAATGATGACCAGTTATGTCATTGGGCAGGCGATCAAGTCAGGGAAAATATCCACAGAAGATATGGTCACCGTTGGCAAAGATGCCTGGGCTACCGGGAATCCCGTACTTAAGGGGTCATCTCTGATGTTTTTGAAACCCGGCGACAGAGTTAAGGTGATTGATCTGAACCGCGGTATTGTCATTCAATCCGGTAATGACGCCAGTATCGCACTGGCAGATTATGTTGCAGGCAGTCAGGATGCCTTCGTTGATTTGATGAACAAGTATTCGGAAACGCTAAAATTAACCAACACTCATTTCAAAACCGTGCATGGTTTGGATGCGGCAGGGCAGTACAGTACCGCCTATGATATGGCTCTTTTGAGTCAGGCCATGATCCGTGATGTGCCGGAAGAATATGCGCTGAATAAAGAAAAAGAATTCACCTTTAACAACATCCGCCAGCCTAATCGCAACCGCTTGTTATGGAATCAAAACATGAATGTGGATGGTGTCAAAACCGGACATACCAGTGGTGCCGGCTACAACCTTGTTGCATCAGCAACTGAGGGACCAATGCGTCTGATTTCCGTGGTATTGGGCGCTCCCAGTGATCGTGTACGTTTTTCTGACAGTGAAAAACTGTTGTCATGGGGATTTCGTTTTTATGAATCGGCGACACCATTGAAGGCCAGTGATACGTTGGTGACGGAAAAAGTCTGGTACGGAACGCGTCCAGAAGTCGCATTGGGGGTAGAAAAAGATGCTGCAGTGATCGTTCCCCGTGGGCAAGCAGGAAATTTGAAAGCGAGCTTTACGCTGGATAATACCTCACTTGAGGCACCATTGACTCAGAACCAAGTGGTGGGCACGGTGAATTTTCTGCTGAATGATAAAATTATTGATCAGCGCCCATTGGTTGTTAAAGAAGCAGTAGAAGAAAGTGGCTTCTTTGGGCGTACATGGGATTTCGTTGTAAAGACGGTTATCGGTTGGTTTAACGCGATTTTTGGTTAGTCTATAAACAGAAAATGCCAGTCGACCTTTTGGGGACTGGCATTTTTTTATGGGCTACTGCCGGAGAAAGCTGCTGATTACATGACGGAGTAAATCGCCGCTGAAATAGCAATTGATCCGGTTATCACAACAAAAATATTGCTTGGTTTACCTGCATATTTGCGCATAGCCGGCACTTTTTTGATGGCGTACATTGGCATGATAAACAAGATCATCGCAATAATTGGTCCGCCCAGTGACTCAATGATATTCAGGATACTTGGGTTAAGCGTCGCAACGATCCAGGCACTGATCAGCATAAAGAGGCTAGTGATACGATTCAGCGTTTTGTGCTGAATGGTTTTTCCCTTGGTGTTCATCATTGCCTTGTTGATAATGCCGTTGAAGCCTTCACGGGCGCCAAGATAGTGGCCGAGGAAAGATTTGGTGATCGCAATGAAAGCGATGAAGGGAGCAATATACTCAATAGTGGGTACACGAAAGTGGTTAGCCAGATAGGACAGAATAGTGATGTTCTGCGCTTTGGCTTCTGCCAGGTTTTCCGGTGACAAGCTCAGTACACAACTGAAAACAAAGAACATTACTGTCAGCACCATCATAATGTGGGCATAAGCCAAAATGCGTGAACATTTTTTCTCTGCGTGCTCACCGTATTCTTCACGTTTTGCAACGGCAAAGGCTGAGATGATTGGAGAATGGTTAAAAGAGAAAACCATCACAGGGATCGCCAGCCACAGGGTAAATAGCAGGCCGCTATTGCTTGTAGAAGATAGGGTACTGTCCTGCGACAGGCTATCAAAAATGGTGGTGTTCCAGTGAGGGATTAAATACAGAGCCAACAGCATCAAAACGGTGACGAATGGGAACACCAATACACTCATGGCCTTAACAATGGCTTTCTCGCCGAAACGGATAATGCTCATCACACCAAGCAGCAATACCAGCGCCAGCAATGCGCGTGGTGGGGCATCTATTTGTAGCTGGTGGACAATAAAACTCTCTACCGTATTGGTCAGTGCAACGCTGTACACGAGCAGGATAGGATAAATGGCAAAGAAGTAGAGGATGGTGATCAGGAAACCTGCAAATTTACCAAAATGTTCTTCTACCACGCCGGTGATATCTTCACCGTTGCCTTTACCGGATAAAACAAAACGGCACATTCCACGATGGGCAAAAAATGTCATCGGAAGAGCAAGGATTGCCATGATAATCAGTGGAATTAAACCACCAATACCGGCATTGATGGGAAGAAATAAAACACCGGCCCCAATCGCTGTGCCGTATAACCCCAGCATCCATACAGTGTCTGATTTACGCCAGGTAGTGTAATCGCTTTTGCTGGAAGCAGAGGATGCGATCGAACCTGCTTGAGATGTGTCCATAGGTATCTCCGAAATAACGCGGTAAAGTAAAATTTAAAGACTACTAAACCCGCACATTAATTAAATGCGCGAGTTGGATTTTTATATGAATAATAAGTTGTCAGATATTGCGTTGGTGTTTATCTAAACGTTTTTATTACTACATTATCGCTACATTATTTACTACATTAATAAGTTGCCTGAAATATGTTCACTTAAAGCTGTTCACTTAAAACCATTCACCTAAAACCATTCACTTAAAACCCATTCATTTAAAGCAAAGGATCTTCAACTCACCTGTTTTGTCTAAATCCAAAAACTTAACCCCAGATTTTTGATGGGGGAAATATAGTTATTTTCAGTGAAATGTACCGTGATCACTCTCGCAATTGCAAGATTTATATAGAAAATGAAAACTGTTACAAATGTTTATCGATATGTTAATTAAATATTAAATAAAATAAAATGCGAGTTTTGTTAAAAATATATCATTATTTTTATTTTAAATTCCAATATCTATCTGGTTTATTACTTAATGATATTTACATATTAATGATTTTTTCTTACTTGGTATTGGAATAGCTTGAAATTGTATTATAAGGGCTAAGATTTTTGTCTTGATGTATTTTTGCCTATAAGTTAAATCAGTATAACACATTGATAAATTGTAAAAAATAAACATCCTTCTCCATTGGCAGTGATATTTATTCTTTGAATGAATATGTGTTTTGTATTGATTATGAATTAATGAGGATTTTAAGGATAGTCAATTTGTGTGTGTGAAGTTTGTTCGTTAGCGCTGTGTTTATGAATAAATGCTAATCATTTTAGGGTGATGTATTGTTAAATATAACGAATGATTTTACTCCGATATTTATACTCGTCGTACTTCAAGGTGCATTTATTATCTCCCCGTGGCGCGGGGAGATAATAAGTGGATTTCGTCTTGCGAGCGGCAATTTGGCGTTGTTTGGTTAATTTTTTACCCACCCTTTTTTGATAAAAAACGCACAGCAGAATTGGTAAAGCCGGGTTAGTTTGTTTTGCAAATACTCTCCATATTGGCTCCAAAATATTTGGGAAAAAGCACATGCTAACAGGCTTACTAAAAATGCACCAACCATATCGATTGGCCAGTGAACGCCCACATAGACACGGGACCAGGCAATGGCACAGGCGATAGCCATTAGGCATAAACCTGACCAAATCCGGTGCCAAAATATAAATGCCAGAGCGAAAGTAAAGACTGCTGTACCGTGGTTACTGGGAAAAGATTCCGTGGGAGCGTGATAAAGAAAGTTATGGCCAAAACCTTCAACAAATGGTCGGGCATGTGGAACAATGACGCCGATGATATAGGATGTCGCTATGCCAAAGGCAAAAGCAATGCAAGATTTACTGACAACCCTGCGTTGTGATGTGATGGCTTTTTCCCTTCCCCAAAGCCAGCAGATAGCCAGAGTAACAGGGTAAATCAGTACGCAATATTTCGCTATAAAGATGGCAAGCGAGATCATTGCTGGCGGGGAATCTGGGGTTGCATTGATAAAGGTAAACAGATTGTGGTTAAGTTGTTCTAGCAAGGTGAGCCTCACAAGCGAGATATTTACGTAAACAGGGTGATTTTATTTTATCAACTTGTTGTTAACAATAATAATTTCACATAAAAAAGAGAATTACATTGATTAATAATTTTATTTAATGCCTGTTGATGTTGCATGAGTAAATAATATAGGCAATGTGATAGTAATGAAAGATAACCTCTATCTTGCAAATAATTCGTAACTGGTGTCATGACTAACAAAAAACCCGATAGTCTTTAACCAAAGTGGGTGACTATCGGGCTCCTCAATATGGGGACATCAAAGAAAAGCAGTGGCAATAATTAAGACTGCATGATGATGTGAAAGTTCTCATTCTTGGGAAAAAAATTGCAAAATTTTTTCAAGAGGGTGGAATTTTTACCGAAGGGCAGTATGGTTAAAGCACTTGCTATCCAGCAAAGAGAAGGTTTCTGGCCGGATAGCGATTTTTTTGACGACTGATTTTCTGGCTAATTATTGAGTTCGATTATTTGTAGAGTCCCAGATTTTCTTTAGCATAAGCTTCAAAATCTGTGCAGCCACCGATATGTTTCTCGTCAATGAAGATTTGAGGAACGGTTTCAACAGGCTTGCCCACCGTTTTTGATAAGTCGTTTTTGGTGATGTTTTCAGCCCAGATATCGACATAACGATAGTCAAAATCGTCGCGCTCTGCTTTTAATTTTTCAGCGAGTTCTTTGGCGCGAACGCAGTATGGGCAACCTGGGCGACCAAAAATGACAGTGTACATACAAACTCCTTAGTGGTAATGATCATGAACTTCATGGAATGTCATCTGGGGTTACTATGCCTGTAAGTATTAATAAAAAAAAGCAGGAATTACCTTTTATTGTAATTAGTCCTGCCAATAAGCGGGATTCAGGTATGATAGGCTACCATCAGTAACGGAAAGCCTGTTTTTCAGGCTGGAGCGGGTTAAAGAATGAAAATGAAACCATCAAAAGAGATGCGCTCATTGGCTGACATGCCTAAGTTAGTTATTTTATTGGAAATATTGGGAATAGGTCTGTTGATTCTGGCTTATCTGTCGATAACCGATAGCATAATTCTATCACCTTTACTAATGACGGCAGAAGCACACATTGCTATGATTTTATTGGGCATAGGTTGCTTGATACCGGCAGCTATCCATATTATCTGGCGTGCGGTCTATAATCTTTCCTTTTTGGGTATTGATCATAAGAAAGCGGATAAAAACCATCAGATTGTCACTGATGATGAAAAAAACAAAATAGGTTAATTATTGTACATGAGGCTACTCGCTGGGGAAGTTCCCTTAGGTAGCATGTGTAACTTCTCGGTCATATGAGGTTAATTCGATGGATTCTATGGTTATTCCCGATTTGTCAATTTTGTGCACGTGGCTTGAACGGCTTAAGATCTCTTATTTTGAGAATGATTCAGGCTCAGTCTTGCATTTGCCTCATATGCAGAATATTGATGGCCTGTTTGATGCCAAGATTGATCTATTGGGTGATGTAGTCTTGTTTTCTGCTTTAGCCGAAGTCAGGCCAACAGCAATAATTCCATTAGTTGCTAATTTGAGTCAGATTAATGCCTGTTCCCTTACTGTGAAGGCATTTCTTGATGTTCAGGATGAAAACTTGCCTAAGTTGATTGTTTGTCAGGCATTCCCTGTCGCTGCTGGAATGACTTTCGAACAATTTTCCAATTTTATGCAGCAGGGTGAAGAACAAATTGCCAATGTGATTTTTGAAATTCACAGCAATAATCTTCTCTATGTCAATCATGATATGGAAAGTGAGATGGAAGTGGACGTTGAGGATGAAGAATCATTGGCTTCGACGAAAACATCAACATTTACCTTGCACTAATATTTTTTGATACGGTTTTTTTACGATGCAATGTGCGCAGTATACCGCGGGGCATTGTCACTCCTGTCAGTGGCTCGATAAGTCCTATTCACAGCAATTATCTGATAAACAACAACATTTAAAGCAACTTTTACAGGAAGAATCAGTAGTACATTGGCTGTCGCCAGTTACCAGCGAAACAAGTGAGTTTCGTAATAAAGCCAAGATGGTCGTCAGTGGCAGTGTTGAGCGCCCATTGCTTGGTATGTTGCATCGTGATGGCAGAACGGTGGATCTTTGCGATTGTCCGCTGTATCCAGAATATTTTCAGGCCGTATTTGCCGTCATCAAAACATTTATCGCCAAAGCTGGCTTGGTTCCGTACAACGTGGAACGCAAGAGAGGAGAATTAAAACATATTCTTCTGACAGAAAGTCGTGCTAATGGTGAAATCATGCTGCGCTTTGTCTTGCGTTCAGAAACAAAACTGGCTCAACTGGAGCGGGCTTTGCCTTGGTTAAAGGAACAGTTACCACAAGCAACCGTGATTTCCGCTAATATTCAACCAATCCATATGGCGATTCTGGAAGGTGAGAAGGAAATTATTTTTACTGACCGTCTGATGTTGAAGGAAATTTTTAACGGCATTCCACTGTATATTCGTCCGCGTAGTTTTTTCCAGACGAATCCGAATGTTGCCTCAGCGTTGTATGCAACCGCAGGGCGTTGGGTCAGGGAATTGAATATTAGCAGTATGTGGGATCTGTTTTGTGGTGCGGGTGGTTTTGGTCTGCATTGTGCCGATAAAAAGACCCGATTAACAGGGATTGAGATCTGTGCAGAAGCGATTAGCTGTGCGAAAAATTCTGCCAAAAGCCTTGGGTTGGAGCAGGTAGACTTTCAGGCGCTGGATTCTACCCATTTTGCTCTTGATAAATCACAAATACCGGAGTTAGTCTTGGTCAATCCTCCTCGTAGAGGGATTGGTAAAGCGCTTTGTGAATACCTTAGCCGGATGGCGCCTAAATTTGTTCTCTATTCGAGTTGCAATGCTCAGACGATGGCGAAAGATATCACGATGCTTAAACAATATCGAATAGAAAAAGTGCAGTTATTCGATATGTTCCCTCATACCGAACATTATGAAACATTAGCACTGTTAGTTCTTGACGTAAATTAATAACCCGGTTTTATACAATTATCCTGTGTACCCCGTGATAACGATAAGCTAGCACGGGGTTGGGTGATATAAAGTCAGGTCATTAATTGCGATGTTCAAATAATAAGGCTCGTCGTTCAATTATACGCATCAGCAGTGTCAACAGGCCATTGATGCAGAGATAAATAATACCTGCGGCAACAAATACGGTGACATCATAACTGCGCCCGAATTGGAGTTGGCTATATCCCATGATGTCTAATAAGGTGATGGTACTGGCCAGTGACGTACTCTTGAAAATCAGCACAACTTCATTGGAGTAGGAAGAGAGTGCTCGCTTAAAAGCGTAAGGTAGCAGAATGCGCATAGAATGCGCGTTGGACATCCCGAGAGCCTGGCAGGATTGCCATTGCCCCGCCGGAATGGCTTTGACAGCCCCGAAAAATAGCTGGGTTGAGTAAGCGGCACTATTCAATGCCAATGTCACCATTGCACATAGCCACGGCTCTGACATCAGTTGCCAAATCCACGGATATTCTTTGAGCGACGGAAATTGACCCGGCCCATAGTAAATTAAAAAAAACTGGACAAGGAGCGGGGTTCCGGTAAATAGCGTGATATAGCCTCTTACTAACTGAGAAAGCACCGGTAATCTCATTGCCAGGATCATGGTCAAGACAATGGATAGTAAGAATGCAATCAGCAGTGCTGAGAAAGTCAAACTAAGGCTGGTTTGCAAGCCGGGTAAAATTTCCTTGATATATTCAAACATCATGAAGCACTCCGTTCAAAATGGGTGGTGCGCATTTCAAGCTGTTTGAGAATAAACTGGCTGATCAGGGTAATGATCAAATAGATTACAGCAACAATCATATACCATGTGAACGGTTCCTGAGTTCGGGTTGCGATACTTTTTGTTTGTAACATCAGATCATTCACGCTGATTAATGAAACCAAGGCAGTATCTTTCAGTAAAACCAGCCATTGATTACCAAGCCCCGGCAGGGCATGGCGCCACATTTGCGGCATGATCAGGCGAAAAAAGATGCGGCGTTGACTTAACCCCAGCGCCTGACCCGCTTCCCACTGCCCGATTGGAACCGCTTTTAATGCTCCCCGCAGCGTTTGTGAAGCATAAGCAGAATAGAGCAAAGACAAGGCAATCACGCCACACAGAAAAGGGCTGACATCAAAGTTGTCAATTTCCATCTGTATCCTAAGATGCCAGACGATAAGATTGATATCAAAACCTTCTGACAGCGTAATCAGCAGTTGTGAACTGCCAAAATAGATGAAGAGAACCACTAAAATTTCAGGTAATCCTCGGATCAAGGTAACCCAGCAGGAGCCTAAAAAAGCGATGGGTTTCCAGCGAATAGATTCCCAGGCAGCAAAAAGCATTGCCAAAACTAAACCGATGACAAGCGAAGAGATGGCAAGGCCGACGGTCATTCCGGCGGCACTGATTAAAGATTGAAGTTCATTCATTAGGATTGAATTTATTGTTTAAACCATTTTTTGTAGATGGTGTCGTAAGTGCCGTCTTGTTTAATTTCCGCCAGTGTTTTGTTTAATTTATCCAGTAACTCACTATTGCCTTTGCGAACGGCAATGCCTAAACCGATGCCAAAGTAGTTTTTGTCTGTCACCTTATCACCCACCGTGCTTAATTCTTTATTCTTTTTCAGCCATTCATTGACAACGGCAGTATCACCAAACACCGCATCAATACGACCATTTTTTAAATCAAGGATGGCATTTTGGTAGCTGTCATAAGGTACGGTTTTAAGCTCTTTATGTTGCTCCATCAAATACTTCTGGTGTGTTGTGCCATTCTGGATACCCACTTGTTTACCTTTGAGATCGGCAATGTGAGCAAATTTCCCTTTGATGGCAATGAAAATAGCCGAGTTATCATAATAGGCTTGGGTAAAATCAACTTGTTTTTGGCGGTCTGGCGTAATGTCAATGCCTGCCATCAGAGCATCAAAACGGCGAAATTTTAGGCTGGGAATGAGGCTGTCGAAAGCCTGATTGGCAAATGTACACTCTGTGTTGAGTTTTGCACATATCGCATCTGCTAAATCGACGTCGAATCCTTGAATCTTATTGTTTGCATCAATAAATTCAAATGGCGGATAAGTTGCTTCTGTCGCGAAACGGAGAGCGGCTTTCTCTGCTGCGGTTGCGGATAAGGTCACGGCACTTAACAAGGCTGCAAACAATAATTTTTTCATAGCAATATCCTGTTGTTTATGAGTTTTATGCTTGATAACTGCGTTAATGTTTGGATTCAGTGTGACAAATAATGCGCAAAGGCTTCTGTTTGAGGAGACATAAAATGAGTGATGTCACCTTTTTCGATAATGTGTCCTTGTTCCATGTATACAACCTGGCTTGCTGTTTTGCGCGCTAATTCCACTTCATGCGTCACTATAACCTGAGTGATACCGGTTTCAGCCAGTTCTTTGATAATGCCAATGACTTGAGAAGTGATTTCAGGATCGAGTGCAGCCGTGGGTTCATCAAACAATAAAACCTGAGGCTCCATCATTAATGCACGTGCAATGGCAACCCGCTGTTGCTGCCCACCGGAAAGGTGCAGCGGAAAACGGTTGGCGAATTCGCCTAAGCGGAGTCGGGAAAGTAGTTTTGCTGCTTTTTCTCGCGCTTGTTGTTTCGATTGCTTCAATACCCGGCAAGGTGCCTCAATCAAATTATCCATCACGGTTAGGTGGGGCCACAGGTTGTATTGTTGGAAGACCATGCCAACGTTTTGGCGCAACGCCAGAATTTCTTTGTGGTTAGGCTGTTGTTTGAAATCAAATTGGTGCATAGCCACATGGAGTAGCCCAGCACGCGGCATCTCCAATAAATTCAAGACACGCAGCAAAGAACTCTTGCCGGCCCCGCTGGGTCCCAGTAACACGACAGTTTCGCCCGATGTACATTCAAAATTGATATCGAACAGAGCTTGTTGTGAACCATAGAAACAATTTATGTTTTTTAATTGAATGCTCATGCGAAAAATATGAATAGTTAATTGATTGATGCGATATTAATCCCATAAGCATAACTATGCAATGCTGTCTGCATAAAATTATTATTTTAATCAAATTAATAAGCTAACTAATCAAATTGCCGGCATTTTTTAGATTGTTTTTTATTGAGTAAAAAATGCGATGAACAAAGGGGTCAATATGCTCAATATAAAACCATGAACGATAGCGACTGGCACAATACTTACACCGCCACAGCGTTGTAAGATGGGTAAAGAAAAGTCCATTGAAGTTGCACCTGTTAAACCTATTGAGGTTGAGCGGTAGCGATTTATTAACAGGGGAATGAGCATGATTGATGCTAATTCACGGGCTAAATCATTGAAAAACGCGGCACTACCGAGCACAGACCCGTAAGCATCGGAAATTAAGATGCCGGAAAGGGAATACCAGCCGTATCCTGATGCAATGGCAAGGCCTGTTTTGGTCGGTAATCCCAATAAAAATGCTGCCAACATACCGCCCAGCAGAGAACTTATGGCAACGATTATGGCGATGATCATACCACGGCGATTCAATAGTATTTGCTTTAAGTTCATACCGTTATTGCGCAGTTGAATTCCAACGAGAAAGAGCAAAACAATCAAGGCAATTTCGCTGGCACGGTTGGAGAAATGAAACCATGACCAGTCTGTTAACCTAAGCAAAACTCCCAATACTAATGCGCCGCATAATTTGACGGAGTCTAATGCCATGTGTAATCGTGAGGGCGGTTTTTCTGGCCTATGTGCGGTAATAATCCGCGGTTCTCGTTTATCCAAAAGGAAAAGCGCGATAATATTAACCACAAAAATACACAGAAAAAACGTTGCCGCATACAGAAAAATAGAAAGTAAATTACTGCCCAGATTTTCCAGAGTGGCGAGGCTGATGCCCATCAAAATGAGAATGATATAAACCATGACACTGAGTAGCTGATGCACGAGGGTCAGTATCGTTTTATTATTCAGATGAATAAGGTAGCCCAGAGTTAAAGGCAGGAGAATAATTAATAATCCTGAATACATGATCCATATCCTTATTTAATAAAAAACGTCTTCTTTATCTGGTTCCAATAACAAAAACCAGTCAAATAGGCCAACAAGCGCACAAAAACAAATATTTTACATTAAAACAACAAAAGGGTAAAAGTAAACATACTGAAATGCAAAGAATTTTCAATCTCTATAGGATTTTACTCGCTTCTGTTTGGTTCTTTTCAGGATAAAAGGAAGATATATCAGAAAGTTTTCTTATCAAAAATATCCCGTTGATAGGATTTGTTTATGTCTTCTACAGTAAAGTGCGAGTGAAGTAATTTAGATGGCATATTCATGGTGGGTATTTATTAATGAATCTTCTTTCTATCAAATATCGTTGGCTTGCAACAGGGATGATTTTCATAGCTATTGCTTCTGCATTGCTCTATTTCTTTTATCGCCCAAAACCCATTACCTATCAGACAAGCCCCGTGGTAAGAGGGGATTTCGCAAGAAGTGTCTCAGCGGTAGGTCAGTTGGATGCAGTCAGTAAAGTTGATGTGGGCGCTCAGGTGAGTGGTCAGTTAAAAGAGCTTTATGTGAAATTGGGGGATAAGGTTAAGCAGGGACAATTGCTGGCATTGATTGATCCACAAACAGCAAAAAATACGGTGGAAGAAATTCAGGAAACAGCAAAATCACTGGAGGCCAATCTCCGTGGGGCGCAGGCTGAATTAAAACTTGCGCAGCTTAAAGTGAAGCGTCAGAAGTATTTGTTTAAATCACATTTAATTTCCCATCAAGACTTGGATTCCGACATCACAGATATGCAGGCGAAGACTGCTAAAATTGATGACTTAATGGCGCAAATTAAACAAAACAAGGCCAAACTGGATTCGGCAAAAACGAATTTGCAATACACCAGAATTACTGCCCCAATTGAGGGTATTGTGGCAGATATTAAAACATTCCAGGGGCAAACTGTGATTGCGGCACAGCAAGCGCCCACTATCCTGACACTTGCTAATCTCGATACCATGATTGTTAACACCCAAATATCGGAGGCGGATGTTGTCAGTCTAAAACCCGGGCAGAAAGTCTCATTTACCATCTTAGGGGCACCAGGGAAACAATTTCACAGCATTTTGAAAGATATTCTACCCACACCGCAAGTTGTGAATAATGTTAATTTCTACTCTGCCCGCTTTGAAGTCCCTAATCCCCAACATATTTTGCGTTTACAGATGACTGCGCAAGTAAAAATAGAGCTTCAGACCCTGCATAATGTATTGATGATCCCGATTTCATCCTTAGAGGTATCTTCCAATCAGTCTTCAACTTCTCAGTCTTCAACTTCAATTTCACCTTCATCTTCACCGCAATATGAAGTCAGTGTCTTGCGTAATGGCAAAGCAGAGAAACGTAAGGTCACGATAGGCGCCTTTGATAATACTAATGTTCAGGTACTCTCTGGGTTGAAGGAAAACGAACGTGTGGTCACCAGTCGCAGTGATAGTAGCGTAGAGGAAGAATAATGAGTACGTTACTGGAATTAAAAGGAGTTAGTCGTTGTTATCAGGCCGGGGAAGGGCAAGTGACTGTTCTGGAAGATATCTCATTATCCATACAGGCTGGAGAAATGGTGGCGATTGTTGGTGCTTCCGGTTCTGGTAAATCGACTTTAATGAATATACTGGGCTGTTTGGATAAACCCAGTAGTGGAGAGTATTGGGTTGCAGGGAGAAATATTGCTGACTTGGATAGTGATCAATTGGCCGAGCTGCGCAGAGAGTATTTTGGCTTCATTTTTCAGCGTTATCATTTATTGACGCATTTAACCGCCGAACAAAATGTTGAGATCCCGGCAATTTATTCCGGTGCTTCCAAAATACAACGTCGTGAGCGGGCGGTTGAATTATTGGGGCGTCTTGGATTGGAAAACCGGATTAACTATCGGCCAAGCCAGCTCTCAGGCGGACAGCAACAGCGGGTCAGCATTGCCAGGGCACTGATGAATGGTGGGCAAGTCATTCTTGCGGATGAACCGACGGGAGCATTGGATAGTACTTCCGGTCAGGAAATGATGGAGATCTTGAAGGAACTCTGTCAGCGGGGGCATACCGTCGTTATTGTGACTCATGATCCCCATATTGCGGCACAGGCTCAAAGAGTGATTGAAATTAAAGATGGGCGTATTATGAGTGACTCACGCACTTCTGAACATCATACTTTGCCTCGTACTTCCTCTGTAAATGCAAAAACCGTCAATGTAAAAACGTCTTTCGTTCAACAAGCCTGGGGACGTTTTAATGAAGCCTTATTGATGGCATGGCGTGCCATGAATGTGAATAAGCTACGCACGCTGCTGACAATGCTTGGGATTATCATAGGCATTGCTTCTGTCGTCACCATTATCGTGATTGGTGATGCGGCAAAATCAATGGTGTTATCACATATTAAATCGATTGCCACTAACTCCATATCAATTTATCCAGGAAGAGACTTTGGCAGTGATAATTCTTTGGATACGCAGGCAATGAAACTGGCCGATATTCCGGCAATACAGTCTCAACCCTATATTCAGGCTGTTTCCCCCCAATTTATGGGCGGTGGACGTTTACGTCAAGGCAATATAGATGCTAATGCACAGGTATCTGGCGTTGGAAGTGATTTTTTTCAGGTATATGCCATGAAATTTGCTCAAGGTATTCCTTTTACTTCAGAAATGGTTGAGCGCCAGTCTCAAGTGGTCATCATTGATGATAATACACGCAAGAAGTTCTTTCCTTACCAGAATAATGTGATAGGCAAAGAGTTGCTGTTGGCAAATATTCCTTTGACCGTGATTGGTGTGATTGCCCACGGGCAAAGTTTTTATGGTGGTGATTCATTACAAATTTGGCTGCCCTACAGTACGATGAATAATCGTTTGATAAAACAAAGCTACTTGAGTTCGATTGTTGTCAGGCTGAGAGATGGCTATGATTCCAATGAAGCCGAAGAAAAATTGAGCAATTTGTTAATATTCCGTCATGGTAAAAAGAATTTTCACATTTATAGTATTAATAAGACCATTGAAATCATGGATAAAACCACACAGACAATGCAAATATTCTTAACATTAGTTGCGGTCATATCCTTGGTTGTCGGGGGAATTGGCGTTATGAATATCATGCTGGTATCCGTTACTGAACGGACTCGGGAGATTGGTATTCGTATGGCAGTAGGTGCCAGAACCAGTGACATTTTACAGCAATTTCTTATCGAAGCCGTTTTGGTTTGTTTGATTGGGGGGATACTAGGGATTACCCTGTCGTACAGCCTTTCTCTAATGGCACAGTGGATGCTGCCGAAATGGGATTTCGCTTATAGCCCGATTGCATTTATCATCGCGTTTGGTTGCTCAACGGCAATAGGAGTCATCTTTGGTTTCCTGCCCGCGAGAAATGCAGCTCGCCTCGATCCTATAGAGGCTTTGGCAAGAGAATAAAATAACACGCCACAAATAAACGGATTATCTATTTGTGGCGTGGAAATTACGCGTTTATCGAGTTACTATTTTTTGATTTTAAGCCATCTTCCAGAGGCACAATAAGGCTGGCGTGGTTACCCTTAGGGCCTTGATTAACGCTAAAATTCACCTTTTGCCCCGCTTTCAGCGTCCTATAACCATCCATCTGAATGGTTGAATAGTGAGCAAATATATCCTCGCCCCCACTGGCCGGGCAAATAAATCCAAAGCCCTTTGCATTATTGAACCATTTCACAGTACCTGTTTCCATACTTCTCTATCCCTCGTATCACGATTTCGGGTTTAGGAGTCACTAAAAATGTTGAAATATGAACAAACGCCCAGATAGGAAGCGGTGTTCATAAAATATACTGTAGTGAAATTCATTAGATCGTCAAGCACATAAACAACGTCAAGCTGTCTCAAATGACTAAAGTTTGATATAGATAACGATATCTGATTTTTAAACAAAATCCTGATCCGTTAATCATCAAGGAGGGTAAGCAGAGTGCTTTATGAAGTGATAAAATATATAGCAGTACAATGAATTAGTTCATACTAAAATCCAGCGGAAAGTGAATACCCAGCGGAAAAATAATGACTGAGTTTTATAACAATTTGAAAGTTGAAGAATTTATTGAGGATGATGCAAAACAAAAACTACAACCACCATCAATGTATAAGGTTATTCTTAACAATGACGATTATACCCCTATGGAGTTTGTGGTTGACGTATTGCAAAAGTTCTTTTCTTATGATGTTGAACAAGCAACGCAACTAATGCTGGATGTCCATTACAAAGGGAAGGCAGTTTGCGGAATTTACACGGCAGAGGTCGCAGAAACTAAAGCTGCGCAAGTGAACATGTATGCTAAGGAGCACGAGCATCCGTTACTTTGCACGCTGGAAAAGGTCTGATCTGGCTTACTAAAATGAGGAGGAGGTGCTTATGCTCAATCAAGAACTGGAGCTTAGTCTCAACATTGCTTTTGCCAAAGCAAGGGATAACAGGCATGAATTTATGACTGTAGAGCACCTGTTGCTGGCGTTGTTAAGTAACACATCAGCGCGAGAAGCACTGGAGGCTTGTAAAGTCGATTTGGCGATGTTACGCCAGGAATTGGAAAGTTTTATTGCACAAACCACCCCCTTGTTATCTGAGAATGATGACAGGGATACCCAACCAACATTAAGTTTTCAGCGTGTTTTGCAACGTGCGGTATTTCACGTTCAATCTTCGGGACGTTCAGAAGTCTCTGGGGCGAATGTCTTAGTTGCCATTTTTAGTGAACAGGAATCTCAGGCAGCTTATTTACTGCGCAAGCACGACGTCAGTCGTTTGGATGTGGTGAATTTTATCTCTCATGGCACGCGCAAAGATGAGCCAGACACTGATTCCCACCACAGTATCAATCCGGTTCCGGAAGAGCAGGTCATGGGTGAAGATCGATTGGAAAATTTCACTACCAACCTGAATCAATTGGCGCAGAAAGGGCAGATTGATCCACTTGTCGGCCGTCAGGATGAATTGGAAAGAACGATTCAGGTACTGTGCCGTCGCCGCAAGAATAATCCTCTGTTTGTTGGGGAATCCGGTGTGGGTAAGACAGCCATTGCTGAGGGGCTTGCCTGGCGGATTGTCCAAAGGAATGTGCCCGAAGTGATGCAGGATTGTACCATCTATTCTCTGGATATTGGTTCATTGTTGGCCGGTACAAAGTATCGTGGTGATTTTGAGAAGCGCTTCAAGTCTTTGTTAAAAACGTTGGAGCAGGACAGTAAAAGTATTCTCTTTATTGATGAGATCCATACAATTATTGGTGCCGGTGCTGCTTCAGGCGGGCAGGTGGACGCAGCGAATCTCATTAAACCGCTGTTATCCAGTGGGCGTATACGGGTCATTGGTTCAACGACTTATCACGAATTTAGCAATATTTTTGAAAAAGACCGCGCTCTAGCGCGTCGGTTCCAAAAAATTGACATTCTTGAACCTTCTTCTGAAGAAACGGTGCAGATTATCAATGGGTTGCGTGCTAAATATGAAGCTCACCATGATGTCCGTTATACCGCGAAGGCGATTCGTGCCGCCGTTGAGTTATCGGTGAAGTATATTACCGATCGGCATTTGCCGGATAAGGCGATTGATGTCATTGATGAAGCGGGTGCGAGGACAAGGTTAGTGCCAGTGAGTCGCCGCAAGAAAACAATCAATGTCACCGATATTGAGAGCGTTGTTGCTCGTATCGCCCGTATTCCAGAAAAAACCGTGTCAGCCAGTGATAAAGATGTTTTGAGGACACTGGATAATCGTTTGAAGATGTTGGTTTTTGGTCAGGACAAAGCGATTGCTGCCTTGACGGAAGCCATCAAGATGAGCCGTGCTGGATTGGGGCAAGATCATAAGCCGGTAGGATCTTTCTTGTTTGCCGGGCCTACAGGAGTAGGGAAAACCGAAGTAACCGTCCAACTAGCCAAGGTATTGAATGTCAAGTTATTGCGATTCGATATGTCAGAATATATGGAACGCCATACTGTCAGTCGCTTAATTGGTGCTCCGCCGGGTTATATTGGGTATGATCAGGGCGGTTTGTTAACCGATGCCATCATCAAACATCCTCATTCTGTACTGTTGTTGGATGAGATTGAAAAAGCCCATCCCGATGTATTCAATCTTTTGTTGCAGGTGATGGATAACGGTACATTGACCGACAATAATGGACGTAAGGCGGATTTCCGTAATGTTATTTTGGTGATGACAACCAATGCCGGAGTACGTGAAATACAGCGTAAATCTATTGGGTTCGCTGAACAGGATAATAGTACGGATGGAATGGAAGAGATAAAACGGATTTTCACCCCTGAATTTCGTAATCGTCTTGATGGCACTATCTGGTTTGATGCACTCTCTTCTGAAGTTATTCAACAAGTTGTTGATAAATTTATTGTTGAATTACAAGCGCAATTGGATGAAAAAGGTGTCTCTCTGGAAGTCAGTGCAGATGCCCGTCAGTGGTTATGTGACAAAGGTTATGATAAAGCGATGGGCGCACGTCCTATGGCTCGTGTCATTCAGGACAATCTCAAAAAACCGCTGGCGAATGAATTGTTATTTGGCTCTTTGGTGCATGGCGGCTCAGTCAAGATTAAACTTGATAAAGCGAAACAGGCATTGATATACGATTTTAAGAGTGCGCAAAAATCGAGTAAAAAGAGATCAGAAGATGCCGTGTTATAACGTTATGGGTAAACGGTATAAAACGGGATAATCATAAACGGTACCAGTGATAGAAACTGGTAACTCGTGGTAAAACCAATAGCCACACCACAGGTGAATGCTGGAAAATACGATCACCTGTGGTGCTAAGGTCTCTTAATCAGCGGCTACGGAAGGTGATGCGTCCTTTTTCTGGATCATATGTAGTTAGCTCAACTGTAACCTTGTCTCCAGTCAGGATGCGGATATAGTTCTTACGCATTTTTCCTGAGATGTGAGCAGTGACAACGTGCCCGTTGTCTAATTCAACGCGAAACACAGTATTTGGCAGTGTTTCTAACACAGTACCTTGCATTTCAAAATTAGTGTCTTCTTTGGCCATCTAATCCTCTAAGTGTAACAACCATCGTTTTTAACCGGCAAGATAATGCCGAAAAACCATCATTATGTAAAGGAATGTCGTATTTTAAGCCATCATTTTACATACGATAATATGATGGCTAATGACATTCCCGCCATGAACAGCATTTATTTCTAAGAGATGATTATAAATCCAGCTTTTGTACAGACCAGCAGCCCGATTGCAATGACTGCTTTCTTAATTGATAAAGGTGCTGGAGAAACTTTTCTCTCGGAATATTTTTAGCGCCCAATGATTCTGTATGGTGATTTAATACCTGACAGTCAAATAATTGGCCGCTATGACGTAAAAAATGGTGGTAGAATGCGACAAAAGCACATTTGGATGCATTCTCCATTTTGCTAAACATCGATTCACCGCAAAATAGTGTGCCGACACAAACGCCATATAAGCCACCCACAAGTTGATGGTCATGCCAGACTTCAATGGAATGAGCCAAACCTTCTTTATGCAAAGTTTGATAACCTTTTTGAACATCTGACCCAATCCAGGTGCCTTCTTGTCGTTGGGCGCAATGATATATCACTTCATCGAAAGCATAGTTTACCGTAATTTGGTAAATATGTTTGCGAATAAAACGACGTAGTGTTCGGCCAATATGTAATTCTCCTGGAATCAACACAGCCCGAGGGTCGGGAGACCACCATAACGGCGGCTCATCCGGCGAATACCACGGAAAAATACCCTCATGATACGCTACTCGTAAACGTTCTGCACTTAGATCTCCGCCAAATGCCAATAAACCATTCGGTTCAGCGAGCGCATTAGTGGGGTGGGGGAATTCATATGAGTTATCCAGCTGAGCTATCGACATAAATTGAATCACCCTTGCTCGGGATAGCTCTGTTGCTGATGAAATTGTTGTCGTTGATAAAATTGATAGTAACGCCCCTGTTGAGCGAGTAGCGCAGTATGCTTGCCTTGCTCGATAATACGTCCACCATCCATAACACAGATTCTATCCATATATTGCAAGCCTGTCAGCCGATGGGTAACGATAATCAGGGTCTTATGCTGACAACGATGGTGTAGCAGTGACAGAATTTGCTGCTCTGTATCTGCATCGAGTCCTTCAGTGGGTTCATCCAGAAGCATCAAAGGGGCATTATGTAACAATGCTCTGGCAATACCTAAACGTCGCTGTTCTCCGCCAGAAAGTTGGCGCCCACCTTCACCCATCCAACAGTTTAGCTTTTTTTCAGTGTCTAGCAAGTAGCCTAAACCGACTTGTTGCAATAGGGTTGTTAATTCATCGTCATGCGCATCTGGTTTTGCCAATAAAAGATTTTCACGCAAAGTCTGGCTAAATACATGTATCCGTTGCGGGACGACAGACATCATTGAACGCAGTGTTGCCTCATCATAGTGGGAGATGGGGTGTTGATTGAGTTGGATCTCACCACTATTGATATCCCACGCGCGGGTTAATAATTGCAATAATGTTGATTTACCACATCCTGTTTTTCCCAATAGAGCAATATGCTCGCCTGATGTCAAAGATAGAGAAATATTTTTCAATACTGGCAAGGGTTGGCCGGGATAGGTGAAATCGACATTTTTTATTTCCAGACTGAGTTCGCCATTTGCCTGAGGCCCATGCGCAGGAAAAGTGACTTCCGGTTTTTGGTGCATCAACTGGGAAACACGCGTCGCAGATGAAATGACCTGCCCCATATGCTGGAAGGCAACTGTGACTGGCCCAAGGGCTTCAAACGCAGCAAGGGTACAGAATACAAACAGTGCTATCAATGCACCCGCCTGACTATGTCCTCCCACGCCTGCGGCCGCTAACCACAGTATCAGCGTGACTGTCATACCCGTGGAAAAAATCATGATGGCTTGTGAGAGTCCGGTTAAGCCAGCTTGTTTTTGCTGGCTTTTCAACCAATTGTTTTCGATCTCTGTCATGGCTTGACGAAAGCGTTTGAGTGCGCCGAACACGCTTAATTCAGCTTGCCCCTGCAAGGTGCTGGTCAGTAATGTACGATACTGACTACGTTGCAGGGTGATGTTTCTGCCGTAAGGTTTTCCCGCGTGGTAAAACACGCAAGGTAATATTAGCAGCAGCCCTAACATAATACCGCCAATCATGTAGGCGAGGGTAATATCAAGGAAGCCTAAGCCAAATGTCAGAACCAGAATAATGACGAATGCGGCGAGGACAGGGGAAATCACTCGTAAATACAGGTGATCCAGTGTCTCGACATCCGCAACAAGCCGGTTTAATAACTCACCTTGACGAAAACGGGCAATGCCGCCAGGAGAGAGCGGCAATATTTTTTGAAAGGCAAAAACACGTAAATGAGCCAGTACACGGAACGTTGCATCATGGCTGACAAGCCGCTCCCCATAACGACCAGCCGTACGAAAAATGGCAGCGCCACGGACACCAGCGGCAGGCAGCATATAATTGAATGTATATAATCCTGCAAATCCAGCCAGCGCGGTGCCAGCAAGAAACCAACCAGATAGGGTTAACAGCCCGATACTGGCTAGTAGTGTCACAATCGCCAATACCAGGCTTAAGCTAATAAGAAACCAATGGCGGCGATAAAGTGCGAGAAATGGAAGTAATACACGCATGATTAAAGCTCCACACTACGGTGAGACAACAAACGGGAAAAGACACCCTGGGACTGGTTTAAAGTTTGATAATCACCTTGCTCAATGAGTAATCCATTCTCCATTACCCAAATCTGGTCATATAACACTGTTTCTTCCAGCAAGTGAGTCACCAGTAATGTGGTTTGTTGATGAGAGGCCTGATTTAAGGCCATCATCACACGCTGTTCGCTATGAGCATCAAGGCTGGCGGCGGGTTCATCCAATAGTAATAATTGGCAAGGGTTTAATAACGCTCGTGCCACCGCAATACGTTGAGCCTGTCCGACAGACAGACGAGCCGCGTTGTCACCGACTACCGTATTGATGCCATCTGGAAGGTCGTTAATAAACTCACTGACATAAGCCCGCTCCATCACATCATTGATTTGCTCTTGCGGTGCGTCATATTGACCAAGACGAATATTATCGAGCAGTGTTTGTTCTGGCAGATGTGGGTTTTGCCCGACCCAACTCAAACATTCGCGCCATTGCGTGAGATTGAGTTCTCGCAACTCAATGCCATTAATTTTTAAGGAGCCATGATAAGGCAGGAATCCCAGTAATACATTGATTAATGAGCTTTTACCCGCGCCACTTTTTCCAACCAACGCAATTCGCTGGCGCTTATTCAGCGTAAAATTCAAGGGACCGGCAAGGCGATGCCCATCGTGGGACATAATCTCCAGCTCGTGAGCCTCAATGGTGACGGGTTCTTTACCGGATAGTTTTTTTTCACCGCTATTTGCGGCCTGTTCTCCATCACTACCAAGTAAGGTAAAAAGCGTTTCTGCCGCGCCGACTGCTTGAGCTTTGGCATGATAAAATGTCCCTAAATCACGCAGAGGTTGAAAAAATTCAGGTGCGAGGATTAAAGCGAGGAAACCTGCAAACAGCGTAACACCGATGCCATAGCTACCAAAGTGCAATTCTCCCAAATAGGAAAAGCCAAAATAGACCGCAACAACGGCAATGGAAATTGCGGCAAAAAACTCTAAAACGGCTGAAGATAAAAATGCCATGCGCAGAACCTCCATCGTCCTGCGGCGAAAGTTCTCAGTTGACTGCGTGATTTGTGCAACTTCTGCTTCCCCTCTATGGAACAGGCGCAAAGTTTCCAACCCGCGTAATCGATCGAGGAAATTACCGCTTAATCGACTGAGAGCCACAAAATTGCGTCGGTTGGCATCTGCGGCGCCTAATCCAACCAAGGCCATAAACAGCGGAATTAATGGTGCGGTGACAAATAAAATCAACCCGGCGGCCCAATTAACGGGAAACACGGCAATCAGGATTAAGACAGGGATCATCGCCGCAAGAGCAATTTGAGGCAGATAGCGAGAGTAAAAATCCTGCATGTCTTCTATCTGCTCTAGGATAATGGTTGCCCAGCTTCCGGCGGGTTTTCCCTTCACCCACACAGGGCCTAGCTGTTCGAGTTTATCCAGTACCATCTTGCGGATTTGTTGGCGGACAACTTTGCCACAAATAAACCCGACACGCTCCCGGACGGCATTGACAATCGCCCTTACTGTGAAGGTGGCGGCCAACATTAAAAACGGGTTGATAAGATTTTCGCGGGGAACATTATCCATAATCAGGGCTTGCAGAATTGTCGCCAGGAGCCAAGCCTGAGAGATGATCAGCAATCCACTGATTAGGCCAAGTAGCATTGATAAACGAAGCCACCGACGAGCAGGCGCTGTTTGTTGTTTCAGCCATCGAACAAGTTCAGATTGTCTTGCTTTGTCCATAAGAAAAATTTCTGGTTAGCGGGTGATGATACGGGATATCAAAATAAGCTGTATGTTACCTGTTAAAAAGCGCTACCGAAATAGCGCTTTGGGGAAAGAGAGATTATTGGGTTGCCAACCCGTCAAGGAAACGTTCAGCATCCAGGGCAGCCATACAGCCTGTACCGGCGGAGGTAATGGCTTGACGGTATACATGATCCATAACATCTCCAGCGGCAAAAATACCCGAAATAGACGTTTGGGTAGCATTACCATGCAATCCAGATTGGACTTTGATATATCCGTTTTCCAGTTCCAGTTGACCGTCAAAGATACCCGTGTTCGGACTATGACCGATGGCAATGAAAACGCCAGTCACATCCAACTCTTCGGTAGCGTCACTTTTCGTATCACGAATGCGGACGCCCGTAACCCCCATATCATCACCCAGCACTTCATCCAAAGTACGATCAGTATGCAGAATGATATTGCCGTTCTTCACTTTCTCCATCAAACGGTCAATCAGAATTTTCTCTGAACGAAAAGTATCACGGCGGTGAATCAAATGGACTTCAGAAGCAATATTTGCCAAATACAGCGCTTCTTCAACAGCAGTGTTTCCACCACCAACGACTGCAACCTTTTGTTTACGATAGAAAAAACCATCACATGTTGCACAGGCAGATACCCCCCGACCTTTGAAAGCTTCCTCGGAAGGCAATCCGAGATAACGGGCAGAAGCACCTGTCGCGATGATTAAAGCATCGCAGGTATATTCCTGTTCATCACCAAATAAACGGAAAGGTTTGTTTGAGAAATTAACTTTCTGAATATGATCAGAAATAATTTCTGTTTGAAATTTTTCAGCGTGTTGGAACATGCGCTCCATCAAACCTGGGCCAGTCAGCCCTTCAGGATCACCAGGCCAGTTTTCAACCTCAGTCGTAGTGGTCAATTGGCCGCCTTTTTCAACCCCAGTAATGAGAACGGGATTTAGATTAGCGCGGGCTGCGTACACAGCAGCGGTATAACCAGCAGGGCCTGAGCCAAGAATGATAAGTTTACTGTGTTTGGCTGTGCTCATGAATACCTCATTTCCATTATCGCATATTGCGGATTTAGGGATTGTAGGAGAAATAATAAGTTAAAAAAAGCGATTATCAGATAAAATATTCATGTTATTAACGATTTTACCGATAGATAGTAACTATGATGTAATCGGATTGTAAGAGAAGATTGTTTAACTTTCTGAATTGAACATCATTTATACATATCAGGCATCAAACAGCTATTAAGGCGAATAACTGAAAATTTGTTTGGTAGGTTGTTCTGATTTTTGTTCATTTACTTTGACAATCGGCTGTGCATTTGCGAAAACATCTGTGTAAGAGATAATTATCTATCTCGCTAATCAATTGTTTCTATAAAATAGACCAATTAGTGTGGATGATTTTCTCGTAGAATATTAAAAATTGCCGTTAAGTTCTTTTCTGAAAGAGCGGGTAGTTTGGGTACTCGTGTTTTGGGAAATCAAGTTCTGGAAAACGATATTCTGGTAAATCGTATAATATGTCTAATAGATCCAAATTGTAGTGCGGCGGTAAGGAAACGAAGCCTCAAGTACATAGAAACCCGATGAGTGATGAGTGGCTGATATAGGGAGACTGAGTCATTGAGGTGGGTGAGCACAGCTAACATAGCAACAATTTGGAAAGTAAAAGAGATAATTAATCGAATTCTGGGAGATTGTATTTTAGGAAATGGTATTTTAGGAAATGGTATTTTAGGAAATGGTAGTAGGCCTCAAACCTTGGTTACAGATTAAGATTTAACCTTTGAAGACATCTTTTCCAGCTCAACCGCTTGAAAGAGATAGGGAAAATGTTATAGGTGTAGGAATATAAAGAGAGAGCAATAAGATGATAGATAATAAGAAGCGTCCAGGAAAAGATCTTGATCGTATAGATCGCAATATCCTTAACGAGTTGCAAAAAGACGGCCGTATTTCTAACGTAGAGTTATCCAAGAGAGTGGGTTTGTCACCAACACCCTGTCTGGAACGAGTACGTCGCTTAGAGCGTCAGGGCTTTATCTCTGGCTACACAGCTTTGCTAAATCCTCATTATTTGGATGCATCATTGCTGGTATTTGTTGAAATTACCTTGAACCGCGGCGCAGCAGATGTATTTGAACAATTCAATACAGCTGTCCAGAAACTGGAAGAAATCCAGGAATGCCATTTAGTTTCGGGTGATTTTGATTATTTGCTGAAAACACGTGTGCCAGATATGTCTGCCTATCGTAAATTGCTCGGCGAAACACTGTTACGTCTTCCTGGGGTTAACGACACCCGTACTTATGTTGTAATGGAAGAAGTAAAACAGAGTAACCGTTTGGTGATCAAGACTCGTTAAACTTTTGTCTAAAATGTACAGATGCAAAACAGGAAAAACTTAGGTACACTCCTGTTTATGCATACAGTTTCAACGCTGAGCTATCCTCAGCGTTGTTCCGTTTAATCAACAAGAAAACCTGGAGAGCCTTTCTTGAACCAGGAATATACAGAAGACAAACGTGTTAAGTTAAAGAAAATAAGCAGTAGCCGTCGGCTTTTGGAAGCCATTTTGTTGGTTATTGCTATTTGTGCTGTGTACTTGATGGTCGCACTTATCAGCTTCAATCCATCTGACCCCAGCTGGTCTCAGACGTCATGGCATGAACCTATCCACAATTGGGGCGGCAGTGTTGGTGCCTGGCTATCTGACACGCTGTTCTCAGCATTTGGTATTCTTGCCTATGCAGTCCCGCCGTCTATGTTGTCAGGTTGTTGGAATGCTTTCCGTCAAAGAGATAGGCAAGAGTACATTGATTTCTTCACACTCGCATTACGCGTCATTGGTGCTTTGGCCTTGGTGCTGACTTCATGTGGCCTGGCTGCACTCAATATTGATGATTTAAATGATTTTGCTGCTGGTGGCATCATTGGTAATTTATTCAGCAATGCGATTTTGCCTTGGTTCAACATCCTTGGAGCAACATTGGCGTTGTTGGGTGTTTGGGCTGTTGGATTCACCCTGTTTACCGGATGGTCATGGCTCACGATTGCAGAAAAAATAGGTGCAGTTATTCTCGATTTACTGAGTTTTGTGGTTAATCGTGGCCGCAATGATGCTGAATATAACGAAGAAGATTCAGAGGATGCATTAGTTTCCGAAAGCCCAGTCAGTGAACAGAAACGCGTGGAGCATGCAGATAAGCATGAAATGGTTAACTCCGAGGTGGCGATTGAAACCCCCGACGCTGATGAGGATGATGTATTACTAACAACTCCGACGGTAGTTGAGTTGGCTAACACTGATCCAGCGTTGCAGCCAGAATCGGCTTCTCCGGTTATGGAAGAAAATGGATCATCCGAAACCACCGAACATCCACTTGAGCGTGAACATATACCGCAGCCAGTCATATCGACGACTGCAACCTCCTCGCCAGCATTTGATCAACCTGAATTTGATCAACTGCAATTACAGCATCAGGAAGAGGTGAAGAGGGATGATGTAGATGTAACGGATACAATGACTTCTCCTGAAACTCATCATGCCAATGTGAAAAATGTGGCAGCGAGTGTCACTGACTCTGTTGCTGTGGTGAGGAATCCACAGGTTAAACAAGGCATAGGCCCTGAAATGCCCCGGCCTAATCCTGTCAGGATCCCAACCCGCCGTGAATTGTATGGTATCAAAGTGCCTTCTCACCGTTTGGCAGAACACATGCAACGGAAAGAAAAAGAGAGGCAGGATGAGCTGATTGCAGAAGCTAATGAACAGCAAATGGATGTCCAACAGCAAGATATATTGCGTCAGCAATTCCTCGAACAGCAGCGTGAACGCTACGGTGCTGATTTTGAAGCAGAGAATAGAGGAACTCACGGAGAAGGCACGTTGCTACATAAGCAACCAACGATAGCCGAACTTACGAAAAATAGCGTAGTAGATGAACAGCCAGATGACCAGAAAGCGCAGGAAGAAGCGTTACGGATAGCATTTGAACAGCAACAACGTGAACGTTATCAGATAAATCAACCTGCCTCTCCGGAACCCGTTTCAGCACCGGATGAAAAGCCAGCATCTAATCATATCCCTCAGGCGAGTGATCTTAATCAACCTGATCTTGCTAAATTTGTGTCAACAGAACCACCGATTCAACAAGCTATTCCTGTGCAGCAGCCGCAGCAAGACAGCCTGTTTCACCCATTTTTGATACGCAATGATCAACCCTTGCCAAAACCAACGACGCCGATGCCTTCGCTGGATCTTTTGGCTGCGCCACCGGCAGAAGAAGAGCCGGTTGATATGCTTGCGCTTGAGCAAATTTCTCGTTTAATTGAAGCGCGTTTAAATGATTATCGCGTCAAAGCGGATGTGGTAGGGTTCTCTCCGGGGCCTGTCATCACACGATTTGAATTGGACTTAGCGCCGGGGGTGAAAGCCTCACGTATTTCTAATTTATCGCGGGACCTCGCTCGCTCGCTTTCAGCGGTAGCCGTCCGTATCGTGGAAGTGATTCCGGGGAAACCGTATGTGGGTTTGGAATTACCCAATAAAAAACGCCAAACCGTTTATCTGCGGGAAGTTCTGGATTGTGAGAAATTCCGTGATAATCCTTCACCACTCACTATCGTGTTAGGGAAAGACATTGCAGGGCAGCCGGTTGTGGCTGATTTGGGTAAAATGCCTCACTTACTGGTAGCCGGGACGACGGGTTCGGGTAAATCGGTCGGGGTCAATGCGATGATCCTCAGTATCCTGTATAAAGCGAAACCAGAAGATGTTCGCTTTATTATGATTGACCCGAAAATGCTGGAATTATCGGTTTATGAGGGCATTCCTCACTTATTGACTGAAGTCGTCACCGATATGAAAGATGCAGCCAACGCATTGCGTTGGTGTGTAAATGAAATGGAACGGCGTTATAAACTGATGTCCGCGTTGGGTGTGCGTAACCTTGCAGGCTATAACGACAAGATCAAACAAGCAGAAAATATGGGTCGCCCGATCCCTGATCCGTTCTGGAAACCGGGTGACAGCATGGATGCAACGCATCCTATGTTGAAAAAAGAGCCTTATATTGTGGTTATGGTGGATGAATTTGCCGACTTAATGATGACAGTCGGCAAAAAGGTGGAAGAACTCATTGCGCGCTTGGCTCAGAAGGCACGGGCAGCAGGAATCCACTTAGTATTGGCCACCCAGCGGCCTTCGGTTGATATTATCACCGGGTTGATCAAGGCAAATATTCCGACACGTATTGCATTTACGGTATCCAGTAAAATAGATTCCCGTACCATTCTTGACCAAGGCGGTGCAGAATCATTGCTTGGCATGGGAGATATGCTTTATTTGGCACCAAACTCTTCCATTCCTGTCCGTGTTCATGGTGCATTTGTGCGCGATCAAGAAGTTCATGAAGTCGTGAATGACTGGAAAGCCCGTGGCCGCCCTCAATATATAGACAGTATTGTCAAAGGGGGAGAAGATGGCGAAGGCAGCATGGGATTTGACAGCGATGAAGAGCTGGACCCCCTGTTTGATCAAGCGGTTGAATTTGTAGTCGAAAAACGCCGTGTTTCTATTTCGGGTGTGCAACGTCAATTCCGTATTGGATATAACCGGGCAGCCCGAATTGTCGAACAAATGGAGGCACAACAGATAGTCAGTGCGCCTGGGCATAATGGCAATCGTGAAGTTTTGGCACCTCCGCCGCATGAACATTAATGATGAAGGTATCTCGCACATGAAAAAACTGATGTTGATTGGTTGTCTGATAATGGGTGTGAGCATAGGTTCTGCCTGGGCTGATGCGACGCAGGATCTACAAGGGCGCCTGGGAAAGGTGAATAGCTTTCATGCCAGTTTTACGCAAACAGTGACGAGTAATGATGGTTCGACGATCCAAAAAGGAGCAGGGGAACTTTGGATCAAACGTCCTAATTTGTTTAACTGGCACATGACCTCACCTGATGAGAGTGTTTTGGTTTCTGATGGTAAAACGTTGTGGTTTTATAATCCTTTTGTTGAACAGGTGACTGCAAATTGGTTAAAAGAAGCCACAGGAAATACGCCATTTATGCTTATTGCGCGTAACGATCCTGCCGACTGGAAACAGTACAAGGTTGTGCAAAACGGCAATCACTTTGAACTCATGCCACATAATACCAATGGCAATTTAAAACATTTTTCAATTACCGTGACACCAGAAGGCACAATCCAAAAATTTACTGCCGTTGAACAGGATGGGCAAAAAAGTGCTTATCAATTGCAAGGGCAACAAAATACCCACGTGGATGCGGCGAAATTCAAATTTATCGTGCCAGAAGGTGTCACGCTGGATGATCAACGCCAGTGAGGTCTTAAGTGAACAATCTTTCTCTCGATTTTTCACAGAATGAATTTCAGCCACTGGCCGCAAGAATGCGGCCAGTCACATTAGAAAATTATATCGGCCAGCAACACTTGTTGGCGGAAGGAAAACCGCTGCCACGGGCAATCCGAGCGGGCCTCCTCCACTCCATGATCTTATGGGGACCGCCCGGAACAGGGAAAACGACACTGGCTGAAATTATGGGTTATTACGCGCAAGCGGATATTGAACGTATTTCGGCCGTCACTTCTGGCATAAAAGAGATCCGTGAATCGATAGAAAAAGCCCGGCAAAACCGTCATGCAGGGCGCAGAACCATCTTATTTGTCGATGAGGTTCACCGATTTAACAAAAGCCAGCAGGATGCGTTCTTACCCCATATCGAAGACGGTACGATCACATTTATTGGTGCAACGACCGAAAATCCTTCCTTTGAATTAAATTCAGCCTTGTTGTCACGAGCGCGTGTTTATTTATTGAAATCACTTTCAACGGCAGAAATTGAACAGGTGCTGATTCAGGCCATGAACGATGCAGAGCGAGGTATTGGTGGGCAAGATATTGTATTACCAGACAATACTCGCCAGATGATAGCAGAGCTGGTGGCGGGAGATGCTCGTCGCTCACTGAATTTGCTCGAAATGATGTCGGATATGGTGGAAACCAATGCGCAAGGGCAACGGGTTTTGACACCGGAATTGTTAAAAGAAGTGAGCGGGGAACGGAGTGCCCGGTTTGATAATCAAGGTGATCGATATTACGATCTAATTTCTGCCCTGCATAAATCCATCCGTGGTTCAGCGCCTGACGCGGCACTTTACTGGTATGCCCGCATTATCACCGCCGGTGGTGATCCCCTTTATGTTGCCCGCCGGTTACTGGCCATTGCTTCTGAAGATGTGGGCAATGCTGATCCACGCGGAATGCAGATAGCTATTGCGGCGTGGGATTGTTTTACGCGTGTAGGGGCGGCCGAAGGGGAAAGAGCGATTGCACAGGCCATTGTCTATCTTGCTTGTGCACCGAAAAGTAATGCGGTTTATACCGCATTCAAAGCCGCGATGGCGGATGCGCAGAACAAACCCGATTATGACGTGCCTGCCCATTTGCGTAATGCCCCGACTAAGCTGATGAAAGACATTGGGTTTGGGGAAGAGTACCGTTACGCTCATGATGAAGCGAATGCCTATGCGGCTGGCGAAGTCTATTTTCCACCAGAAATGCAGCAAACCCGTTATTATCACCCGACGGCCAGAGGGCTGGAAGGTAAGATTGGTGAGAAATTAAACTGGTTAATGGAACAGGATCAAAATAGCCCGATAAAACGCTATCGTTAATTTTCTTGATACGGTAAGGTTCATACCTAACACTTTTTCAATAACAACAAGCACAGGACTAGCATGCTCGATCCAAATATACTGCGTAATGAGCTAGACGCAGTCGCCGAAAAACTGGCTCGCAGGGGTTATACCCTTGATGTGGAGACGCTGCGCCAACTCGAAGAGCGCCGCAAAGTTTTACAAGTTGAAACTGAAACCCTGCAAGCAGAACGTAATTCCCGATCGAAGGCTATTGGTGCAGCGAAAGCCCGTGGTGAAGATATTGAACCACTGCGTCAGGAAGTGAATCAGTTGGGAGAAAAACTGGATTCAGCAAAAGCTGAACTGGAGACCTTGCAGGCTGAGATCCGTCATATCGCATTAAGTATGCCAAATATCCCAGACGATTCTTCTCCGGATGGAAAAGATGACAGTGATAATCTGGAAATCAGTCGTTGGGGTGAACCACGTCAATATGATTTTGAAATCAAAGATCATGTCTCACTGGGTGAGTTGACCGGCGGCCTTGATTTTGCGGCAGCGGTTAAATTAACAGGTTCACGTTTCGTCGTCATGAAAGGTCAGATTGCTCGTCTGCACCGTGCCATCGCGCAGTTTATGCTGGATCTGCATACTGAACAGCATGGTTATCTGGAAACTTATGTGCCTTACTTGGTTAACCATGACTCTCTGTATGGTACGGGGCAGTTACCTAAATTTGGTGAAGATCTGTTCCACACCCGGCCATTGGAAGAGGAAACTGGCAGCCATTATGCCCTGATCCCAACGGCGGAAGTGCCCGTGACTAACTTAGTTCGTGATGAAATTCTGGATGAAAGTATGTTGCCGCTGAAGATGACGGCGCATACTCCTTGCTTCCGTTCTGAAGCTGGCTCTTATGGCCGTGATACCCGTGGCCTTATTCGTATGCATCAGTTTGATAAAGTTGAACTGGTTCAGGTTGTTCATCCTGAGAAATCCATGGAAGCACTGGAAGAACTGACAGGGCATGCGGAAAAGGTATTGCAGTTACTGAATCTTCCTTACCGTAAGATGCTGTTGTGCACGGGTGATATGGGTGCGAGCGCAAGAAAAACTTACGATCTGGAAGTTTGGTTACCGGCGCAAAATACTTATCGTGAAATCTCCTCTTGTTCCAATATGTGGGATTTTCAGGCTCGTCGTATGCAGGCGCGTTTCCGTGGTAAAGAGGACAAGAAAACGCAGTTGGTGCATACACTGAACGGTTCTGGTCTGGCGGTAGGTCGTACTCTGGTTGCTGTGATGGAAAACTATCAGCAGGCCGATGGTCGTATTGAAATCCCGGAAGCATTGCGTCCTTATATGAATGGATTGGAATATATTGGTTAATGCCATTTTATTCATAATCAAAAAGCGCCGAATATGGCGCTTTTTTTACGAGTCCTATCATGAATTAATTTTTTATCGCTATCTCATCTTTTTGAGATTCTTGTTTATAAAAAACACGACGATAAGAGGAGTAAGAGGTGACCAGAGTCAATGGAGTTATGAATAGAACCCCTAAAAAAAGAGGGATCATAGAAATAACGAACAAAAGATAGAGAAAAATAATAAATAGTATTACACCCAAGAAGTTTTTCCAGAAAGCATTAAGACTCATTGAAAGCGCTTTTCCTACATTAAAATCTTTTAATATAATTAATGCAGGCGAAAACCAAGAGTATGCAGTGGAGAAAAACAAGGAAATTAGGAGAGCACAAAACGATAAAAATGATGTTTCTGAATTATCGTGAATGGCTATTAGGTCATAATTGAAATATGAGTAGAGATCTTCGAAAACAACCTGATAGATATTATTACCGTCCAGCAGAGCAGAAACAACATTCCCCAGTATCTTTATTCCACAAACAATGAGACCCACCGTCAATAGAGTGCCAAATTTATAACGGAAACCAAAAAGTAGCTTTCCTAATTTAAATTTACCTGTCGTTCTTTGTGTTTCACAAATGGCAATAATTCCGGCAAAGAATAGTGGCTCCAGTAAATCAGGCAGGAGAAAACCAAATTTAGGAATGAATAAAATACCTAAACTGATAACACCATAGATAATTCCCATTAAGATCCACATACCAAGTTTGGGAGAGATAAAATGCCAGGCATCACCTATCCAGGCAATAGCCGCGCTTGCTCCAATGGCTTGACCATTGGGAATGAAAATAGTGTTCTCATTAACTGAGTTATTATGTGATTTTTCTGAATCAGGAGAAAGATTTTTATTATCCATTATTTTTCCTTATGTTAATAATGGTTCCAACTCAACTTTAATGTTTTCATTCCAACATGCAATGTCAGAAAAATAGTAATAAAAAAGCGCTAAAAACAGCGCTTTTTACATATCAATATCTATTGGAAATATTTAGCTAATCAAGCGAGATTTTGTCTCTTGAGATTCTGGCGAATAAAAGATACTGCGATAGGAAGTATAATAAGTTGCCATATAAAGAGGGAGAGTAACAATTAAACCTAACCCAATTGGAATAGCAGAAATTCCCATCAGAATGCCTATCAGCAAGAAGAAGAGAAAACCAGCGAAGAGGTTTTTCTTGACTGCGCTCAGGCTCATCGATACTGCTTCACCAAATTTTAAATCATTAATGATAATCAGGGCAGGCGCAAACCAGCTAAATGCAGCGGCAACGATGCTAAAGAGTAATATAACCAATATTGCCAGCATGAGAGTAGACAAGCCTCCCATTAATAACATTGGATCAGGATCTTGCCCAGTTAAAATGATTTGTATTAGGCTTGTGCCGCCAAGCATGACAGCAGCAATACCACCCAGTATATATATACCGATAACAAGTCCACCGACGGCCACTAATGAACCAAGTTTATTCTTAAACCCGTGGAAAAGTAATTCTATTTCAAAATCACCGGTTGTTCTTTGCTTTTCACTGGCAGCAATAAATCCAGCAATAAATACCGGACCAAACAGGGCACCGACGATACCGCCAGCAGGCACGAACTGTAAAGCCATTATAATGATAAAATAGATAAAGGTTAGCAATATCCATTTCACTGGCTTTGCCTTAAACATTTCCCACGCATTACCAATCCATTCTGTCGCAGCTCCAGCCCCCACGGCACGGCCATCTGGAATAAATGTATCTTTCTCTTTGCTCAAAGAGACGTTGTTCTCTCCTGAGTTGAAATTCATATCATGAGTATCCATATCTTTTCCGATTTATTTTACTGAATGGCAATTGTTGAATTGACTTTTCTCTATGCCTGTTTTATTGGCACAAGTTGTTATAGAAGGCGGCGGGATTATCATATAAAAATTATTAATCAACAAGTGTTAATTTTAATCTTTATCAATGGAATAGAGATGTTTTTATAGGTAATAATGAATATAGGCAGGATTTTTTATTAATTATTTGAATATCATTTTAGCTTAATTTTCTAATTTATCTCTACATAAAGTAAATGATTTCATTTTGCTGTCATATATTGTCTGTTTTTAGAATAAAATATTTTTCTCCTTATTGTTAGATTATTCTGATCTATGCTTTATTTTGACCATAGCAAACTGACCTCAAATGATTGAGAATCAGTTTTTATGCAGAATGACAGATTACTCTATTAATTAGAGGGTTAGAGGATAAGGAGGGGGAATCTAATAGATTACATGATGACCATAACGGCTCAAAATGTCTTTTACTCGTTCCATTGTCTCTTTTGAGGGCGGTTTAATACCTTCCAGTTGATATTCCTCACCCATGGCAATCCATTTATGTTTACCCAGTTCGTGGTAGGGCAAGAGTTCTATTTTTTCAATATTTTTCATTTCCTTGGTGAATTCACCCAGTAAATGAACGGATTGATCATCATCCGACCAACCGGGAACGACAACATAACGGACCCAAGTTTTTTGATTACGTTTTGCCAGATAACGGGCGAATTCAAGCGTCCGGTGATTGGATACACCCACTAATTTTTGGTGAATATCATCGTTAAGCTGTTTTAGATCCAGCATAACCAAATCGGTAACATCCAATAGTTCATCGATCACCGGATCATAACGGCGCACAAAGCCATTGGTATCCAGACAGGTATGAATGCCTTCTTCATGGCACGCCCTGAACCAGTCACGTACAAATTCCGCCTGAAGAATGGCTTCACCACCGGAAGCGGTGACGCCGCCGCCCGAAGCATTCATAAAATGGCGATAGGTCGTTGCTTCTTTTATTAATTCTTCAACCGTGACGGTTTTTCCGCCGTGGGTATCCCAAGTATCGCGGTTATGGCAATAGAGGCAGCGCATAAGGCAGCCTTGGAAAAACGCGATAAAGCGGATACCGGGGCCATCGACGGTGCCGCAAGATTCAAAAGAGTGGATACGGCCAAGTACGGACATGAAGGGATTTCTCCAAAACTGACAAGCGAATAAAGGCCCCAAGTATTAAGGAGCCTTTAGTGTATGTCATTTTATTTCAATGGAACATAATGACATGCTGAGGTAACGCGATTTTAATTCACTCTATTTCAAGTCATTATCAAATAGATTGAGTAAATGTACGGGTGATAACGTCCCGTTGTTGTTCTTTCGTCAAAGAGTTAAACCGCACCGCGTAGCCCGATACGCGAATAGTCAACTGAGGGTATTTCTCAGGATTTTCCATGGCATCCAACAGCATTTCGCGGTTCATCACGTTGACGTTCAGATGCTGGCCCCCTTCGATATCCGCTTCGTGATGGAAATAACCATCCATCAGACCCGCCAGATTGGCTTTACGCACTTCATCATCTTTACCCAACGCATTAGGTACGATAGAGAACGTGTATGAAATACCATCTTTGGCATAGGCAAACGGCAGTTTAGCCACTGAAGTCAATGACGCCACGGCACCTTTCTGATCGCGCCCGTGCATTGGGTTAGCTCCGGGTCCAAATGGTGCGCCGGCACGACGTCCATCAGGTGTATTACCCGTTTTCTTACCATAAACCACGTTTGAGGTAATGGTCAGCACCGACTGTGTTGGAACGGCATTGCGGTAGGTTTGCAGCTTCTGAATTTTCTTCATGAAACGTTCAACCAGATCACACGCGATATCATCGACACGGGGATCGTTGTTACCGAATTGTGGGTATTCACCTTCAATGTTGAAATCAACTGCCAGCCCATCTTCATCGCGGATTGGGGAAACTTTCGCATATTTAATCGCAGACAGTGAGTCAGCAGCAACAGATAGGCCGGCGATGCCACACGCCATGGTACGGACCACATCACGATCATGCAGTGCCATCAATGAAGCTTCATAGCTATATTTATCATGCATGTAGTGGATGATGTTCAGCGCCGTGACATACTGTTTTGCCAGCCAATCCATGAAGTGATCCATGCGATCCATCACTTTATCGTAATCCAGCACGGCGTCTTTCATGGGTTCGGCTTTCGGGCCAACCTGCATTTTCATTTTTTCATCCACACCGCCGTTGATGGCATACAGCATGGTTTTTGCAAGGTTTGCGCGGGCGCCGAAGAACTGCATTTGCTTACCCACCACCATTGGGCTGACACAACACGCGATAGCATAATCATCGCTGTTGAAGTCAGGGCGCATCAGGTCATCATTTTCATATTGCAGGGATGACGTATCGATCGAGACTTTTGCGGCAAACTTTTTAAAGTTAATGGGCAGTTTTTCAGACCACAGGATGGTCATGTTAGGTTCCGGGGACGGCCCCATGGTATAGAGCGTATTCAGGAAACGGAAACTGTTTTTGGTTACCAGAGTACGCCCATCCAAGCCCATACCCGCCAGTGATTCGGTTGCCCAAATAGGGTCGCCGGAGAACAGCTCATCATATTCTGGTGTACGCAGGAAACGTACCATGCGCAATTTCATGACCAAATGATCGATCAGCTCTTGAGCTTGTTGTTCGGTCAATTTACCTGCCCGAATATCACGTTCGATGTAGATGTCCAGGAAGGTGGAAACACGGCCAAAGGACATCGCCGCCCCGTTTTGGGATTTAACGGCGGCCAGATAAGCGAAATAAGTCCATTGCACGGCTTCTTTGGCATTGGTGGCAGGATTGGAAATATCATAGCCATGTTTAGCCGCCATCTCTTTGATTTGACCCAGGGCACGATGCTGTTCGGCAAGCTCTTCCCGCAGGCGAATGGTCGCTTCTAAATCTTCGCCGTTTTCCAATTTTTCCTGCAAGGAGGTGAATTGAGCAAATTTCTCATCGCGCAGGACGTCGATACCGTATAACGCAACGCGACGGTAATCGCCGATAATGCGACCACGGCCGTAAGCATCAGGCAGGCCGGTCAAGACACCCGATTTACGGCATTTCAGGATATCTGGGGTGTAAACATCGAATACCCCTTGGTTATGCGTCTTACGATATTCAGTGAAAATTTGTTTCAGTTTTGGGTCGAGTTCGCGATCGTAAGCTTTACAGGAACTTTCAACCATTTTAATGCCACCAAAGGGAATAATGGCACGTTTCAGTGGCGCTTCGGTTTGTAGGCCAACGATTTGTTCCAACTCTTTCTCAATATAACCGGCATCATGAGAGGTAATGGTAGACGCAACGTCAGTATCAAAATTTACCGGTGCATGGGTGCGGTTTTCGATTTTGATACCTTCCATGACTTTTTCCCACAAAACGTTTGTCGCTTCTGTGGCACCCTCAAGGAATGATTCATCCCCTTCATATGGGAGATAATTCTTCTGGATGAAATCACGAACATTGACTTCATTCTGCCAGCTACCCTCGTTAAAGCCTTGCCATGCTACAGAAAATTTTTTGTTTAACTCGGACATGATACTTCTACCTTTTGACAGTGGAAATTTTAAGAAATCTGATAGAGAGGCAACTTACTGTTTTTTGTCGCCACGTAAATACATCAACCAATAAGCCAACCCGACCAATACCGCACCGCCAATAATGTTACCTATCGTGACAGGGATCAGGTTATCAGTAATAAAACTGGAAACGTTCAGTTGGGGAAATTTTTCAGGGGTTGTCCCTGCTTGCTGCCAAAATGCTTCTGGGGCGAAGTTTTTGATTATGATCCCGAACGGAATTAAAAACATGTTAGCGATACTGTGTTCAAAACCACTCGCAACAAACATGCCAATGGGCAGGATTAATGCAAATAGCTTATCGATCAAACTGCGTCCGGCATAGCTCATCCAGACAGCCAGGCATACCATCAAGTTGGCTAAAATCCCCAGGCATACGGCCTCGACAAAAGAGTGGTGCATTTTGTGATCTGCGGTCTGTAAGACATTCAAACCCCAAGCCCCATTGTCGACGGCATATTGGCCGGAATACCAAATCAAGGCGACGAAAAACAGGGCACCAATCAGATTACCGATATACACGTTAATCCAGTTTTTGAACATTTGAGACCAAGTGATACGTCCTGTCGCTTTTGAAATGATCGTCAATACGGTGGAAGTGAAGAGATCGACACCACATATCACCACTAACATCAGGCCAAGGGAGAAACAGATCCCGCCGGTTAATTTCGCTAATCCATAAGGAACAGAAGAGGTTCCGGTTGTTGCCGTAATATAAAAAACAAAAGCAATGGAAATAAACACACCTGCCATGATTGCCGATAAGTAAGTCACTGCGGGATGTTTATGGACTTTATAGACACCACTATCATCAGCGATTTGTGCCATTACAGCAGGCGGAAATAAATTAAAAGGGTTGTCAGTTTTCATACTAACACGCTTTTTATCCTTGATTAATTATAGCACGCCTTGATAGTAACAAACGGGCATTGGCCTGAATTTGATATGGATCATATTAAGCTGAAAATCTAATGAAGTATGGCAGGATAAACGAGATGATTTTATGATAACTTAATGATTTATAATGATAAATATTTTTTAATTTTTATAGAAATATTTTATATTGGTGCTTTTGGTCTTTTGGAGGTTAAAAGTAAAATAACAGGTTAAATTGTCATTTATTTGTTATTTAAAAATAAATTGTATTTAACCTGAAATTTACTTTTTATCGTTAATAAGCGTTAATACAACAGTTTATTTATTGAACCAAAATTCACGTTTGGCTTTTTGCAGTTTCTCATAAGCATTCAGTAATGCTTGATGAGCGGGCAATGCTTTTAATTCTGAATCAATAGCCCATAGGCCATGGAAGCAGTTTTCTCCGGCAAGCGCAGCAGAAGCCGCATCGACCGTGTCTTGGCCGTACATTTTGACAAATGCCTGATAATATTGCTCTGGTTCGCGATCGTCTTCTTGGGTCAACAGCAACAGCGTTTGCAGACAGCGATAGTAGTTAGCGCGTTCCGCCGTGAAAACAGAAGCATTAAAATCTTGTGTCCACTCAACCCAAATCAGTGCTTGCTCCAAATCGTTGCCAGCCAGTGCCAGCATGGATTTCAATTCACCAATACGCAGGTTGCTCCAGCCGTTATCTTTACCCGCCGCAATGCCCAATAACTCACGGACACGGGTGAAGTCATCCAAACCTTCATCATCTAACTGTTCGAGGAAAGCCAAATATTCTTCTGGCTGCCATTGGCTTTCCGGCAATGCCAGAATGGTGTCGCGCAGATGAGTTCCCATGGTGTTATTGGCAATGTGCAGATCTTCGACCGGATAAATATCGGACATGCCGGGCACCAGAATCCGGCAGGCGTAAACGCCAAGATGCTCATAATCAGCAACATAAACTTCTGCATCCAGTTGATTGAAGATCCCCATCAGGGTGGTGAACTCTTCCTCTGTCGTTCCGCTGAAATTCCAGTCGGCAAACTCATAATCGGCATCTTGCTTAAACAGATCCCAACTGATTGCACCGCTGGAATCGATAAAATGAGTTTCCAGATTAGTATGCTCAGAAACTTCCTCATCATCAAAACTTGGCGGAGTGAAGACATCCAAATCTTTCAGGCTACGGCCTTGCAGCAGTTCTGTGACTGTGCGCTCCAGTGCAACACCAAAATCAGGATGGGCGCCAAAGGAGGCAAAACAAGTGCCATTATTAGGATTGAACAGGACGACGCAAATGACGGGAAATTGCCCACCCAGTGAAGCATCGTAACAATAGAGCGGGAAGCCTTCTTCCTGCAATTTATTGACCGATGCCACCACACTTGGGTAGCGATCCATTATCTCTTGTGGAATTTCAGGCAAACTGATGCATTCTGCGATAATGCGGTTTTTCACATAGCGCTCGAAGACTTCCGATAATCCCTGAACACGTGCTTCATTCATGGTATTGCCGGCTGACATGCCGTTTGAAACGTACAGGTTTCCGACAATATTCATTGGAATATAAATCGTTTGATGATCTGACAGGCGAGTGAATGGCAGGGCACAGATCCCACGCTCTTCATTACCCGATTGCAGATCAACTAACTGGCTGGCGCAAAGCGCGTTATCTGGATTGTAAAAACGATGCAGGCGTTCGTCTAAAATCCCCTCTGGCAGAGCGTCATCTTCCGGCAACGGGAACCATTTTTCATTTGGATAATGAACAAATTCGCCATTGGCAACGGTATCGCCCAGATAAAAATCAGCAAAGAAATAGTTTGTCGATAGACGCTCAAAATATTCTCCCAATGCAGAGGCCAAGGCCGCTTTTTTGCTGGCACCCTTACCATTTGTAAAGCACAGTGGGCAGTCACGATCGCGGATATGTACTGACCAAACATTCGGGACAGGATTCAGCCATGAGGCCTCTTCAATATTAAAACCAAGAGACTCCAGTTTGTGCTGAAAGCGGCTAATGGAGTCTTCCAACGCGGCATCTTTGCCTGGGATATAGGTCTGCGTCATCGTGATTCACTTCAATGTATGTTAAAGGCGCATATCATACGGCGTTTTTTTTATCCGCTCTATCAATTCCCAAAAATTATTGTTAATTAGAGTTTATTTATTGTGAGTTTACATAATAAAATGGCTTTTTTTACAAGAGGTTGAATAATGAAAAAGACTAAAATAACAGCAATCGCCGGTTTTCTGGCTTTAGTTAGTGGTTCTGCTTTCGCTCTGCCAAACATTACGGTTTTGGCAACAGGTGGCACGATTGCCGGGGGTGGTGAATCTGCAACTCAATCGAATTATACCGCGGGTAAAGTAGGCATTGATGCCCTGCTGAATGCGGTACCGGCAATTAAAAATATTGCGGATTTGAAAGGCGAGCAGGTTGTCAGCATCGGTTCTCAGGACATGAACGATCAGGTGTGGCTGACTCTGGCGAAAAAAATCAACGCAGATTGTGACAAAACCGATGGTTTTGTTATCACCCATGGTACTGACACCATGGAAGAAACGGCATATTTCCTCGATCTGACCACACAATGTCAGAAGCCTGTCGTGATGGTGGGGGCAATGCGTCCATCGACTGCGCTGGGTGCTGATGGTCCGTTAAACCTGTACAACGCAGTGGTGGTTGCGGCTGATAAAAACTCAGCAAACCGTGGTGTTTTGCTGGCGATGAATGATTCCGTTATTCATGGCCGTGACATTGGTAAACTGAGCACAACTGAAGTTCAAGCGTTCCAGCCTGTGAATGCGGGTGCACAGGGTTTCATTCACAATGGTAACGTACACTACTATTCTGCGGCATCAGTCAAGGCCGGCAAAGCTGCTTTCGATGTGAGCAAGCTGGATAAATTGCCAAAAGTTGGCATCGTTTATAACCATTCCAACGCCTCTGATCTGCCGGCCAAAGCATTTGTTGAAAATGGCTATCAGGGTATTGTCAGTGCCGGCGTCGGTAACGGTAATATCTATAAGTCCATTCTTGACACACTGGCGACAGCCGCTAAAGAGGGCGTAGTTGTTGTTCGCTCCAGCCGTATTCCTTTCGGTTATACCACTCAGAATGCGGAAGTTAACGACAGCAAATATGGTTTTGTCGCATCAGAGCGTCTGAACCCACAGAAAGCGCGCGTTCTTCTGCAATTGGCTCTGACGCAAACTGCTGATGCTGCAGAAATTCAGGAAATGTTTAATAAATATTAATTCCTGATTGAAGTCTATAAAAAGGCGCATTTGATGCGCCTTTTTATATTCCAATTATTTCTTACATTCATCAATAATTTTCTTTTTTAAATAAAAACCAATATTACTCAGACTATTTTCTTTGACGTTTTCTTATTTTGGTTATAACTCATTGTATTATTTATCATAAGATGATTCATCAACGAGTTATGCTATAGGTTTCAACAAATGTTTAATAACCGTTGCAGCGCCACGGCGGGAGTGATAAAACCAATACGTCCGATTTTATTGTATCCATTGATAGGGTGAAGTTAATAATGAGTCAGGTATATAATTTCAGCGCTGGTCCAGCTATGTTGCCAGCAGAAGTATTACGACGTGCAGAGCAGGAACTTTGCAACTGGCACGGCTTGGGGACATCGGTAATGGAAATCAGCCACCGCAGCAAAGAGTTTGTGGCTGTTGCAGCCGAGGCAGAAAAAGATCTCCGAGATTTATTAGCAATACCTGAGAATTACAAGGTGCTGTTTTGTCACGGTGGTGCCCGTGGGCAATTCTCAGCGTTACCACAAAACTTTTTGGGTAGTAAATCGACAGCAGATTATATTGTGAGTGGCTACTGGTCTGAATGTGCAGCGAAAGAAGCAGAAAAATATTGCACGCCAAATATCATTGATATCAGGGCAGAAACGGATGGTGTCAAAAGTGTGAAGTCGATGAGTGAATGGGCCTTGAGCAGCGATGCGGCCTATATCCATTATTGTCCGAATGAAACGATTGACGGCATTGCCATTTTTGAAGAGCCTGATTTTGGTGACGATAAAATTGTCATTGCCGATTACTCTTCAACCATTCTCTCTAATCCCATTGATGTTAGCCGTTATGGGGTTATCTATGCCGGGGCACAAAAAAATATTGGGCCAGCAGGCATAACTGTTGTCATTATCCGTGAAGATCTATTGGGTAAAGCCCACCCGCATACGCCATCTATCTTGGATTATACGGTACTGGCCCAATATGACTCTATGTATAACACGCCACCGACATTTGCATGGTATCTGTCCGGCATGGTCTTCAAATGGTTAAAAGAGCAAGGCGGGTTACAAGAAATCAGCAAACGTAACCATGCAAAAGCCGAACACCTCTATCGCGCGGTTGATAACAGCAAGCTGTATATCAACCGCGTTGCCCCGGAAAACCGTTCTATCATGAATGTCCCATTCCAACTGGCTAACCCCGCGCTGGATAGCCAGTTTCTGGAAGAAGCCTATGCGCACGGGCTACATGCGTTGAAAGGGCACAAAGTTGCAGGGGGCGCTCGTGCTTCCATTTATAACGCCATGCCTTATGAAGGTGTAAAAACATTGGTTGAATTTATGGCTGATTTTGAACGCCGCAACGCATAATGTTTTATCGTCGGGAGGGATAACGCCTCCCGCTCTCGATTATCCCAATGAAAAAACCGGAGATTCCCCGTTATTATGCAATCCCTGACGTTACAACCCATTTCCCGTATTAATGGAACAATTAATTTGCCCGGTTCTAAGAGTGTGTCTAACCGCGCTTTGCTACTGGCTGCGTTTGCCAAGGGGACAACCCGGCTCACCAATTTATTGGACAGCGATGATATCCGTTACATGCTTAATGCTTTGACTACATTGGGTATTTCCTACCGCCTATCCGCTGACCGTACTGTCTGTGAAGTCGAGGGGATTGGCGGTCGCATTACGGGCAAAAGCGGTATTGAATTGTTCCTCGGTAATGCCGGCACCGCAATGCGTCCATTGGCTGCGGCGCTATGTTTGGGAGAGGAATGTCTGGGTGAAAACATAAGCGTGGTATTGACCGGCGAACCTCGGATGAAAGAGCGTCCCATCGGTCATTTGGTCGATGCACTGCGCCAAGGCGGGGCAAAAATTGATTATCTTGAACAGGAAAATTATCCTCCCTTGCATATCAAGGGGGGATTTTCGGGCGGCAAAATTACCGTTAACGGCAGTGTCTCCAGCCAATTCCTGACCTCTTTGCTGATGGCTGCGCCATTGGCGAAAAACGACACGGAGATCCGCATACAAGGTGATTTGGTGTCGAAACCTTATATTGATATTACGCTGGCACTCATGAAAAGTTTTGGTGTAACAGTGGCCAATGAACACTATCAGGTTTTTCACATTCAAGGTCAGCAGCAATATTGGTCTCCGGGGCAGTATTTGGTGGAAGGTGATGCTTCATCAGCATCTTATTTTCTGGCCGCAGCCGCCATTAAAGGTGGCACCGTTCGTGTTACGGGCATTGGCAAAAATAGCCTGCAAGGGGATACCCAATTTGCCAATGTGCTGGAACAGATGGGGGCGACTGTTCGTTGGGGGGATGATTTTGTCGAATGCGAACGTGGCACATTGATCGGTATTGATATGGATATGAATGCCATTCCTGATGCGGCAATGACGATTGCGACAACCGCATTGTTTGCACAGGGAGACACCGTTATCCGCAATATCTATAATTGGCGGGTAAAGGAAACGGATCGGCTGAATGCGATGGCAACGGAATTACGAAAAATAGGTGCCGAAGTGGAAGAAGGGCATGATTATCTTCGAGTTTCTCCACCAGAAAAACTCAATCATGCTGAAATTGAAACCTATAATGATCACCGAATTGCAATGTGTTTTTCGCTGGTGGCCCTATCGGACACCCCAGTCACCATCCTTGATCCAGGCTGTACAGCAAAAACATTCCCAGATTATTTCAATCGGCTTGAAAAGCTCAGTCAATACACAAAATAAATAGAGATGGAAATAAATGGGCTTTGCCTGTTTTTCTCACCTGTTGAGCACCGTATAATAAGGCCGATTTTTATTGCTTGCTAATTAAGCAATTTTTTGCATTCGGTAGATGACCTGTCTGTTATACGAATGTTATGCGAAAAGGAGGATAATAATGGTGGCAATAGCCCCAGTAATAACCGTTGATGGGCCAAGTGGTGCTGGCAAGGGAACGCTATGTCAGGCATTGGCTGAAGCGTTAGATTGGCAATTACTTGATTCAGGTGCCATTTATCGTGTATTGGCACTGGCAGCCATCCATCATCAGGTGGATATCCAGTCTGAAGACGCTCTGGTTCCTCTGGCAGCAAACCTGGACGTTCGTTTTGTGCCTGAAAATGGTAAGCTCCGGGTGATTCTGGAAGGCGAAGATGTCAGCAATGAAATTCGTACCGAAACCGTTGGAAACACAGCTTCACAGGCGGCGACATTCCCACGTGTCCGTGAAGCGCTCTTGCGTCGGCAGAGAGCTTTCCGTATTGCGCCTGGGCTGATAGCCGACGGCCGTGACATGGGAACCATCGTGTTTCCTGACGCACCAGTGAAAATATTTCTTGATGCAAGCGCGCAAGAACGAGCTCGCAGACGCATGTTACAGTTGCAGGAGAAAGGTTTTAGTGTTAATTTTGAAAACCTTTTGTCCGAAATACAGGAGCGGGATTTCCGCGACCGCAATCGGGCAGTTGCGCCTTTAGTGCCTGCACAAGATGCATTGATCTTGGATTCGACCAGCATGTCTATCGAAGAAGTGATTGATAAAGCACTGACTTATGCGAGAAACGCGCTGGAAATACCCGCATAATCGTTAATTTTCGTAAATACACGCTTGCAGTCGTGTATCAAGAAGATGTATATAGAATTCTGGTGTATTGGTAGTGAAATATGCTGGTACACTAAAAACACCTTGTAACAGGGAAAAGTTGCGAGGCATGTAAAACAACCCCATTCGGCTGGAAGCTAAATGGACGTTAATTAAAAAACTTGAAGATCATTAACATGACAGAATCTTTTGCTCAACTCTTTGAAGAATCCCTACAGGTTATCGAAACTCGCCCAGGTGCCATCGTTCGTGGCGTCGTAGTTGCTATCGATAAAGACGTTGTATTGGTTGACGCAGGTCTGAAATCAGAATCTGCAATTCCTGTAGAACAATTCAAAAATGCTCAGGGTGAGCTGGAAATCCAAGTTGGCGATGAAATCGACGTAGCTCTGGATGCGGTAGAAGATGGTTTCGGTGAAACTATCCTGTCCCGTGAGAAAGCGAAACGTCACGAAGCATGGCTGATGCTGGAAAAAGCATACGAAGAAGCTGAAACTGTCACTGGTATTATCAATGGCAAAGTAAAAGGCGGCTTCACTGTAGAACTGAACGGTATCCGTGCATTCCTGCCAGGTTCACTGGTTGATGTTCGCCCTGTCCGTGACACGGCTCACCTTGAAGGCAAAGAGCTTGAGTTCAAAGTCATCAAGCTGGATCAGAAACGCAACAACGTCGTTGTTTCTCGTCGTGCAGTTATCGAATCTGAAAACAGCGCAGAACGTGATCAGCTGCTGGAAAACCTGCAAGAAGGCATGGAAGTTAAAGGTATCGTTAAGAACCTGACTGACTACGGTGCGTTCGTTGATCTGGGCGGCGTTGATGGCCTGCTGCACATTACTGATATGGCTTGGAAACGTGTTAAACATCCAAGCGAAATCGTCAATGTGGGCGATGAAATCACAGTTAAAGTACTGAAATTCGACCGTGAGCGTACTCGTGTATCTCTGGGTCTGAAACAACTGGGTGAAGATCCATGGGTAGCAATCGCTAAACGTTATCCAGAAAGTACTAAACTGACTGGTCGCGTAACTAACCTGACTGACTACGGCTGCTTCGTTGAAATCGAAGAAGGCGTTGAAGGTCTGGTACACGTTTCAGAAATGGATTGGACCAACAAAAACATCCACCCATCCAAAGTTGTTAACGTTGGTGACGTTGTGGAAGTTATGGTTCTGGATATCGATGAAGAACGTCGTCGTATCTCCCTGGGTCTGAAACAGTGTAAAGCTAACCCTTGGCAGCAATTTGCTGAGACTCACAACAAAAATGACCGTGTTGAAGGCAAAATCAAGTCTATCACTGACTTCGGTATCTTCATCGGTCTGGACGGCGGCATCGACGGTCTGGTTCACCTGTCTGATATCTCCTGGAACGTTGCAGGTGAAGAAGCAGTTCGTGAATACAAGAAAGGCGACGAAATCGCTGCTGTAGTTCTGCAAGTCGATGCAGAGCGTGAGCGTATCTCTCTGGGCATCAAGCAACTGGCAGAAGATCCATTCAACAATTACCTGTCTGTAAACAAGAAAGGTGTAATTGTGACTGGTAAAGTCACTGCAGTTGACGCAAAAGGTGCTACAGTTGAATTAGCTGACGGCGTTGAAGGTTACCTGCGTGCATCAGAAGCTTCTCGTGACCGCGTTGAAGATGCAACTCAAGTTCTGAACGTTGGCGATGAAGTTGAAGCTAAATATGTTGGCGTTGATCGCAAAAACCGCGTAATCAACCTGTCTGTTCGTGCAAAAGACGAAGCTGATGAAAAAGACGCTATCGCTTCTGTGAACAAACAAGAAGATACAAACTTCGCTAACAACGCAATGGCTGAAGCTTTCAAAGCAGCTAAAGGCGAATAATCTAAGTCAATAACGGCGGGTAATATTTTCGAACGGGAGTATTACCCGAATACGGTAGTTTAGGGAGGTACCATGACCAAGTCTGAATTAATCGAAAGACTTGCGGAGCAACAATCTCACATGCCGGCCAAAGCCGTTGAAGATGCAGTGAAAGAAATGCTTGATCATATGGCAGAAACATTAGCCGCAGGTGAACGTATTGAAGTTCGCGGATTCGGCAGCTTTTCTCTTCACTACCGGGCTCCGCGTGTGGGTCGTAACCCGAAAACAGGTGATAAAGTGGAATTGGACGGTAAATATGTTCCCCACTTTAAACCGGGTAAAGAGTTACGTGACCGCGTGAATATCTATAGCGATAGCTAAGATATCAGTTATTACTTAATTAAACTAACGGCACCTTAGGGTGCCGTTTTTTGTTATGGGAAAAATAGTTAACAAAATAAAGAATACAAAATATACTTGCCAGGATATTACCCAACATCATAAATTTGATAATGTTTGCAACTGGATCATCATCAATTGAAAAAATGAATGATAATGGAACCCCAATAAATATTAATGATAGCCTGAATAATGGAGGGATCTGTGATATACCATATACTCTAAGAGTCGAAATGAAGACTTGAGCTATACCGTCAAATGCAATTACACCAATAGATAAAATAAAATACTGAATTAGTAATTGATTCTTGTAACCTAAATAAGCATAAGACAATAATGGTGTGATGAAATAAAATAAAAATGAAAAAGCTAAAATGTAAATAAAAGCTTGTTTAAGATAGCTAACGGTAACAACTCTAATATTATCATTCTCTTTTGACAATGAGATTGTCAATGATATTGTCAATCCAATAAAAATAACAGATATTGTATTCATGAAATTCAGAGTTAAACCGAAAAATGCCGAAAATTCTGTTTTCATGTTGTTTGAAATATATATTATCAGAAGTGATAATCCACTTGTAAAACAGAGGCTGGTTATAGCATTACTTCTTCCTAATATTAAAAGCTCCTGATTTAATCCTTTAATTTTTTTTGGTGATAATTTGATTTTTTCCTTTAAAAGTAAATGAAGTAAAGGAATTAATATTAATAACCTGATAAAACAGGTTGATGTTGAAACGGCTATCGCACTATTATCAATCCACTGAATAAACACATAATTTAAGAACAGATTTCCAATTGAGCTATATAGTGTGATTACAAGAACTTTTTTTTCCAGCTTAATAGTTTCTAATATATTAGAAAAACAGATTGATATGCATAATGGAAAAATACTAATACTTAGAATAAGGTATGTTTTAAGCGCTTCAATATCATGATGAAGAATAGGAGCTATGAGCAGGCTAATAATGAAAAGGCTAATGGCAAGGTAAATTGAATATCTTAAAATACCTTGTATATATTTTTCTCTTTCTTGGTGATTGGTTCTGCCAATGATTATATTAATTCCAATGCTGAGCATGATTGATAAAATAATAAAAATTTGGCTCAATTGAGCAGCGACAGAAAAATTTTTCACATATTCATTTCCTTGATGTCCTAACATAACCATATCGCAGAAAGGCAATGACAAAGCAATAAAACGAGTTGATGAGATGATGAGTGCCCTCGAAATGAAATCAGTTTTCATTTTTATTCTCCATTAATTTCGGAATGTCATCATCTTCGCTTAACTCCCAAAAGAAGAAGCTATGGCTATCAATAGGATAGTTATTTTTATCTACTTCTATATAAAAAACTTCACGAAATTGATCTGCCAGAGTTGATTTTTGAGCACCGAATAATTTATCATTTAATTCACCATATAAAATTAAGATTGTTATATTTCTTGATTTGTTCATGTATGTCCATTGTGAACAAGAAAGAAACAATAGTTCTTCTTTGATTTTTATCTCTACAGAAATATAATTTATATTAAGATATTTAATCAATGAAATACCTATCCGCCAATCTGTAGGTTCATTATTTTTATAACACCACGAAATAAAACCATAATAAATATGATTATCATTAATATTAAAGTGAGAAATAATATCAGGAAATACACTTTTTATCAGAGACCTGGAAGCATCAATGATTAAATCTCTGTATTGTATTTCCAATAAGCTCATGAAATTATTGCCATTTGGGTGAATAATCGATTTATAAAATATTTCATTCATAAAATCACCTACTAACTGATTGTATGTCTTGAGACCAATCTGATATATTGAAATTATCATCACGTTCTACAGAAATTGTTTCAATATTATTAGATCATATAATCTTTTCTAGAAATTTTTTAGATTCTAAATTAATACAGGTATTATGTGTATCTCTGAATAAGTTCCCTATAGTACATGGCTCGAAACCTGCAATGTGATAATGCTGTGTATTAGAAAATAGAGAAAACCAGTTTTCTTTTAATTCGTTCCCATTTTTTTCAGCAACTACAGCATTCGAGATATCAAAGAGTAATTGGCAATCGGTTTTATTTATTAAACGATGATAAAATGATGACTGTGAACGTTCTTGAGGGATCACTGATGGATAATTTTCTAATAACAATGAAACACCTAACATTGATTGCCACAAAGCTATTTTATTACTCACCCAATCAAAATGACGTTCATAATTAATATCCTAGTTAATATGGCTTTAAATATATTTGGTTAAAATAACCACTACAGAAAGTACCCCAACTTTAGATAACATTCAATTGACATGCATCACATTTTTGAACTTTTATTAACAAGTATGTAATATTTATTTAACATCTTGTTGTTTTTATTGTGGTTGTGAAAATATTAATCCGGCTGCGATTTTGAGCAGGCCTTAAGTCCAGTAATCATGCGGCTTTCAGGACTGATGGAGCAGATGTGAATAACCAGGTACTTATTGGGCGGTAAAGTGAAACTGATTTGCGAAGCGCCTCTAAGATCAGCCTAATTTAGTTGGCAGTGAATCGGCGTCTGGAATAAATTCTATTGCGTGAATGGAATATCAATATAGAGACAAACGGATGCAGTCTACGATTTTTGGTTATTTTTTCTCTGGTTGGCGCAGGCCTCTACCCATTATCAGTTTAAATAAAGCTGCTGTGGCTATTATTTTGGGAACAATCCCTCTTTTATTATTTGGCGAATTACCTCAATGGAGTGATCTCCTTATCTTAGCGAGTGTGGCATTTGTTTTATGGTTTATTCCCTATAAATCGAGTCGCCTGATTTCGCTGGTATTATGGATGTTGATTTTGGGATGTTGGCATGCTCATCAAATTTTATCGGAAATGACTTATTTCAGCGAAACTTCCCGCACTGCAACCGTTATGGTTGATAGTGTATCGTTGGAAAATATCACAGCGAAAAAAGAGGAGAATGGTAAAACGGCGCGTTATCGTATCCGGCTGATTGAGAGCAATGGGAAATATATTTTTCCTGCCTTATACGCATCAGTATCATGGGACTCTCAGGAGTTGCTGTGTGCGGGTCAGAAATGGCAGGTGACAATGAAACTCAGACCTGTTCATGCTCAATTAAATCAGGGTAGTTATGATAGCCAACGCTATTTACTTTCTATTCGGCAGCCGTTGAATGGAAAAGTTATTAAGGCAAAACCCCTCAATAGAGACTGTAACCTTCGGCAAAATTTCATTAATAAATTGCTACCAGAAATTCAGCCTCTAAAACAGTCTGGTATTACGTTAGCACTGGCGTTTGGTGAAAGGGCGTGGTTGGATAAATCGACTCGTTTGCTATTACAGCAGACAGGCATTGCTCATCTGATGGCAATTTCAGGGCTGCATATTGCAATGGCCAGTTTATTTGGCTGGAGTTTTGCGAGAATAATACAATTTTTCTTTCCTGCAAAATGGATTGGATTTCGTTTTCCATTAATCATGGGTTGGTTAATGGCAATATTGTATGGATGGCTGTCTGGCTGGGGAATTCCAGCCGTTCGGGCAATATTGGGGCTAACCTTGTGGATTTATTTACGCTGTAAAAGCCAGCTTTGTTTTTCATGGCAATGGGCTTTATGGGGTGCCGCACTGATTTTACTTTCCGATCCCTTAGCCATTCTTTCTGACAGCTTCTGGCTCTCATTTACTGCGGTGATGGCACTGTTATTTTGGTTTCACTGGATGCCTTTGCCAGAAAGAATTCGTCGCGGTTGGCAGTGGGCATGGTTGCGTGGATTGCATATGCAGTTGGGCCTGATGTTAATGTTGTTACCGTTGCAGCTTTTGTTATTTCAGGGCGTTAATATTGCATCATTGGTGGCTAATTTATGGTCTGTCCCGATTATCTCTTTTGTCTCTGTGCCATTAATTATGTTGGGGATAGTGGGTATTTTTCTTCCGTTTATCCAACCATTCTTATGGCAACTTGTTGATTACAGTATTTTATTTTCCCTGATACCTTTACCTGCCTTGATGCATTCATGGTTTGAAACAGGGCACTATCCTGTTGTGATGACGCTTGCTGGCTGGTTTTTCGTTGTGATTTGGCGGTTAAGTTGGTGGCGATCTTATAAATGGTTATTGGGGATTTGCATTGGAATTATTGCGTGCTATTCCAAACGTTCCAATGATTATCAATGGCGCTTCTCAATGCTGGATGTGGGGCATGGATTAGCTGTGGTGATTGATAAGGGAGGAGAAGCGATCATTTTCGATACGGGCAATCGTTGGGAAACGGGCAGTATGGCAGAAAAAGTCATTGAACCTTATTTGCGTTGGCATCGGTTAACACCAGGGCAAATCATCCTTAGTCATGATCATTTGGATCATACGGGAGGAATGGAATATCTGATCAAAAAATATCCTGATGTCCAAATCAGAAGTCCTTCGTTAAATCAGGCTCATTTGCCTTGTGTCCGCGGTGAACAGTGGACATGGCAGGGATTAAATTTTGCCGTCCTCTGGCCACCAGAAAAGACAGCGATTGTGGGCAATAATCAATCTTGTGTGATCCACATTGATGATGGTAAGCACAGTCTATTATTAACCGGAGATCTGGAAAAGCAGGGAGAATACCGTTTATCGGCGCTTGAGAAAAATCATCTGCATGCAACCGTACTACAAGTGCCTCACCATGGGAGCAACACTTCTTCTACCCCCGTATTTATACGTAGAGTGATGCCCCAATATGCTTTGGCTTCAGTTGCACGCTATAGCCCGTGGAGACTGCCTTCCGTGAAAGTGAAACAACGTTATAAAAATGCCGAAATTGAGTGGCATAGTACAGCCGTTTCTGGTCAGATAACTGGCTATTTTCATCGTGACCACATTAAATTAAAAGGTTATCGACAACAAATAGTATCACGGTGGTATCATCAGTGGTTTGGTAATCGTGGCGATCATGAGTAGAATGACCCGCTATTTCTTTTGGTTTTGGTAACTCAATAATGAATGATAAAGACCTTTCTACTTGGCAGACCTTTCGCCGATTGTGGCCGATCATCACTCCTTTCAAGGTCGGTTTGTTAGTTGCGGCGGTTGCGCTGGTTATGAATGCTGCCGGTGATACATTGATGCTTTCTTTGTTGAAGCCTTTGCTTGATGAGGGTTTTGGCAAGGCAGACATGAGTGTATTGAAGTGGATGCCACTGGTTGTGATCGGGTTGATGTTGTTGCGTGGCATATCTGGTTTTGTATCGAGTTATTGTATCTCTTGGGTATCAGGCAAAGTCGTCATGCAGATGCGTCGCCGCCTGTTTAATCATATGATGGGAATGCCTGTTTCTTTTTTTGACCAGCAATCCACGGGAACGTTGCTTTCCCGTATTACCTATGATTCAGAACAAGTTGCTTCCTCTTCCTCCGGCGCATTAGTGACGGTTGTCAGGGAAGGGGCATCAATTATTGGCCTGTTTATCCTGATGTTCTATTACAGTTGGGAACTCTCCCTGATCCTGATCGTCATTGCGCCGATAGTGGCGGGTGTGATTCGCCTGGTTTCTGTGCGTTTTCGTAATATCAGTAAAAGTATGCAAAACAGCATGGGAATGGTGACAACCAGTGCCGAACAGATGCTGAAAGGGCATAAAGAAGTTTTGATTTTTGGTGGTCAAAAAGTTGAAACTGAACGTTTCAACAAAGTCAGCAATCATATGCGTCAACAGGGTATGAAGATGGTCTCTGCTGATTCTGTTTCAGATCCGATTATTCAGCTTATTGCGTCTTTTGCACTGGCATTTATCCTGTATGCGGCCAGTTTTCCTGAAATTATGGGGGCTTTAACCGCAGGGAAAATCACTGTTGTGTTTTCATCCATGATTGCCCTGATGCGTCCATTGAAATCCCTGACTAACGTTAATTCTCAATTTCAACGTGGTATGGCGGCGTGTCAGACGTTATTTACTATTTTGGATATGGAGCAGGAAAAAGACGACGGTAAATTAGAAATCAAAAAGGCAAAAGGCAATATTGAATTCCGTGATGTCACTTTCTGTTATCCAACCAAGGATCATCCTGCCCTGAACCATATTTCAATGACTATCCCAGCGGGAAAAACCATTGCATTAGTCGGGCGTTCAGGATCAGGTAAATCGACAATTGCTAATCTCCTTACGCGTTTTTATGACGTGAATAAGGGGGGCATTATATTGGATGGTCATGACCTGCGCGAATATACACTGGCCTCACTGCGTAACCAAATTGCGCTAGTGTCGCAAAACGTACATCTATTCAATGACACCGTTGCCAATAATATTGCTTACGCCAGCGAAGGACAATTTAGTCGTGAAGAGATCGAGCGAGCGGCAGAAATGGCTTATGCAATGGACTTTATCAAAAAGTTGGATAACGGCCTTGATACCATGATTGGTGAAAATGGGGTTTTGCTTTCCGGCGGACAGCGTCAGCGTATTGCCATTGCTCGTGCTTTATTACGTGATTCTCCGATTTTAATTTTGGATGAAGCCACCTCTGCATTGGATACCGAATCTGAACGTGCAATTCAGGCGGCATTAGATGAATTGCAGAAAAACAGAACTTCATTGGTCATTGCTCACCGTCTTTCTACCATTGAAAATGCCGATGAAATTATCGTCATTGAAGATGGTAATATTATAGAGAAGGGAAATCATGCCACTTTGTTGGGGCGAGAAGGTGCCTATGCACAGTTATATAAGATGCAATTTGGCCAATGATTGAACGCATATGGTCAGGCCGCTCATGGCTTTACATCGCATTACTCCCATTATCAGCCCTTTATGGGCTGGTAAGCGGTTTACGCCGTTTAAGCTATAAACTAAGGTTGAGCCGCTCTTGGCAAGCACCAGTGCCTGTTGTGGTTGTCGGTAATTTGACAGCAGGCGGAAATGGTAAAACACCGGTTGTCATTTGGCTGGTTGAACAGTTGCAACAAAAAGGCTATCGAGTTGGCGTTGTTTCGCGTGGTTATGGTGGGAAGTCGAAACATTACCCGCTACTGGTGACCGATGAAGTGACAACGGCACAAGCCGGTGATGAACCGGTTTTAATTCGCCGTCGTACTGGTGCACCTGTTGCGGTAGCTCCAAAGAGAGCTGAAGCTATTCAAGCATTATTGACACACGCGCCGGTTGATATCGTCATTACCGATGATGGCCTTCAACATTATGCCTTGCGGCGTGATTATGAAATTGTGGTGATTGATGGTGTTCGTCGTTTTGGTAATGGCTGTTGGTTGCCGGCCGGCCCCATGCGAGAATTGGCAGGGCGCTTGAATAGCGTTAACACGATCATTGTTAATGGCGGAACAGCAGAAGCAGGTGAATTACCCATGACTCTAAAGGGAGATTTGGCGGTTAACTTGCTGACGGGCGAAACACGAAAAGTCGCAGATATTCCCAATCGCATTGCGATGGCAGGCATTGGTCATCCACCGCGTTTTTTTGCAACATTACAGCAATTAGGCGCTAGCTTGCAGAAAACATACGCTTTTGCTGATCATAAGCTTTACGAAAAATCTCAATTGTTAGCTTTGGCCAATAGCAAGCAAAATTTGTTGATGACAGAAAAGGATGCGGTTAAATGCTTCCAGTTTGCACAACCTAACTGGTGGTATTTGCCTGTATATGCTGACTTGCCAGAGGAAAAAGGGCAAAAAGTATTGAACGATATTTGTGCTTTACTGCCAGCATTAAATATTGCCAATAATAACTGACATGCCAAAATTGTCGATCATTTCCTTATTCCTCGCATTGCAGGAGTAAGGGATTTTCATAATGTTACTTGGGGGATATATGGATCACCGTTTACTCGAAATCATTGCTTGTCCGATATGTCATGGCAAACTCAGTTATGATAAAGAAAACCTTGAACTGATTTGCAAACTTGATCGCCTCGCTTTTCCTTTCCGTGATGACATTCCTGTGTTGCTAGAGAATGAAGCACGTGTCTTGCCGACAGAGGAAAACAAATAACCTATGTTTACCGTTATCATTCCAGCACGTTTTGCCTCAACACGTTTACCGGGAAAACCATTGGCCGATATTCATGGCAAGCCAATGGTTGTGCGTGTGATGGAACGGGCAGCCCGTTCAGGTGCTTATCGGGTTATTGTGGCAACAGACAATCAAGAGGTTTTTGATGCAGTGATTGCTGCGGGCGGTGAGGCTTGCATGACAAGCGAAAATCACCATTCAGGTACAGAACGTTTGGCTGAGGTTATTGATAAATATCAATTTGCTGATGATGACATTATTGTCAATGTGCAGGGTGATGAACCCCTTATTCCAGAACAGATCATTAAGCAGGTAGCGGATAATTTGGCCGGCAGTGATGCTGGGATGGCAACGCTTGCCGTGCAGATTCAGAATGCGGAAGAAGCATTCAATCCTAATGCTGTCAAAGTGGTTATGGATTCAAAAGGTTATGCGCTCTATTTTTCTCGCGCCACGATCCCGTGGGAACGTGATCGTTTTATGCAATCAAAAGAGACGATTGGGGATCATTTCTTGCGCCATATTGGTATTTATGCGTATCGGGCAGGGTTTATCCGGCGCTATGTTCAGTGGGCTCCTGGTCCGCTGGAAGGTATCGAAATGCTCGAACAATTAAGAGTGCTTTGGTACGGTGAAAAAATTCATGTCGCAAAAGCGCTACAAGCACCCGGCGCAGGTGTTGATACACCAGAAGATCTGGATGCTGTCAGAAAAATTTTTGCCGCGATCTGATTTCTTGTTTGATATGACGACATTCGTCGTACCCCAAGATGCCTTTATTATCTCCCCCGTGTTGCGGGGAGATAATAATATGAACATTACCTATCTGAGGCTATTTCTTATCACCTTTTTATTGGGTGTTCTCTGACTTCTCAATGCCGATATCTTGGTTTGCCGGTTTAATGGCTTGCCAGATTTGCCCTAATGTTTCATACCAGGCACGCTCTGTATGTGATAAGTAATAGGAAGAAGGCATATATTTTTCCCACGGATATAAAGGGGTTGTGACCGCCAATTGATTAGCAGGGCCAGCAATGGGATGCAGGCGGCGTTGTGCAAAAAACTGGAGAGATCTTTTCATATGATTGGCCGAAGTCACCAGAATAAAAGATTGTTGCCCGACGACTTTTTCAACCTCAGCCGCTTCTTCTTCGGTATCCAAGGGTTTTTTTAAGGCTATCGTGTCTTCTACAGGAATTCCCAGCGATTGTGCTACCATAGCGGCAACTTCAGCACTGCTGACTGCATTTACGCCTTTACCGCCCGTGAAAATCATTTTGGCACCGGGGTTAAGGTGATACAAGCGAATGCCTTCGGTCACTCTGGGCAAGCTGTTACTGATCAGGTTAGCACTGGGAGCCCACTGAGGGTTATAAGTAAAACCGCCGCCGAGAACCACAATATATTTTACCGGCACCGCCGAATGAGAGGTGATAGAGGTTGCATCGGGTTCATAGCGCTGAACATATTTTCCCTCGACAGGGAGTAAGAATTTATCTGCGATAGGCTGTAAACTCAATAACAGCAATGCCAGCCAACTGAGTGATAAAATGGTTTTCCCGGTCCTTTGCCAGCGGCTGAACCACAGTAATAGCAGGGCGGCAAAAGAGACGATAATCATCAACGGCAAAGGCATTAATAGCGAGCCGATATATTTTTTTAGCAGAAATAACATTGATTGGCCTTGGGTTGGTTAAACTGTAATCTCGCAGGGGCAAATTTTAAGGCTAAAAGTAGTTAATTAAATGATTACTGTGCCAAAATAGAGAGTAGTAAAAATAGTAGTAGTAAAAAATTGATAGCAGTAAAAAATAACGGCAGTAAAAATAGCAGTAGATAGCATAACGACTCAATAGATAAATTAAACTTAGCTGATAAGTGGGGCAGTTTTTCATGCGGGATCGCAATTTCGATGATATTGCAGACAAATTTTCACGTAATATTTACGGCACAACCAAAGGTAAAATCAGGCAGGCCGTTGTCTGGCAGGATATTAACGAATTGCTGAATCACTTGCCTCAACGCCCATTGCGTATTTTGGATGCCGGGGGCGGTGAAGGGAATATGGCTTGCCAATTAGCTGAATTGGGGCATCAGGTCATACTTTGTGATCTGTCACAAGAGATGATCCAACGAGCAAAACATAACGCTGGAGAGCGTGATGTTCTCAACCAGATGCAATTTATCCAAAGCTCGGTACAGGAAATTCGCCAGCATATTGAACAGCCCGTTGATCTGATTTTATTTCATGCGGTATTGGAGTGGATCACTGACCAAAAAGAGGCGATAGAAACATTGAGCGATATAATCACACCCGGTGGTGCACTTTCATTAATGTTTTATAATGCTAATGGGCTGGTCATGCGTAATGCTATCTTGGGTAATTTTCATTTGGCGACACCCAATATCCGGCGTCGCCGAAAACGTTCTCTATCACCGCAAAATCCATTAATACCTGGACAGGTATATCAATGGCTGACCGAACTTAAGATGGAAATAACAGGTAAAACAGGCGTGAGGGTTTTTCACGATTACCTGCAAAGTCGTCAATTACAAGACGCAGATTTCCCCGCGTTGCTTGAACTTGAACAGCGTTATTGCAGGCAGGAGCCCTATATCAGCCTGGGGCGTTACATTCATGTGATGGCACGCAAGCCTACCTTAAAGAGCGAATTATGAGTGAATATTCCCAGACTGTTCCTGAACTTGTCTCCTGGGCCAGAAAAAATGATTTTTCAATTTCGTTGCCACCAGAGCGATTGGCTTTTTTGCTGGCGATTGCCGTATTAAACAGTGAACGGTTTGACGGTGAAATGAGTGAAGCGGAGCTGGTGGATGCTTTCCGTGAAGTGTGCAAAGGTTTTGAGCAGACGTCGGAAGCGGTATCCGTCAGGGCGAATAATGCCATAAACGATATGGTTCGCCAGAAATTACTTAACCGTTTTACCAGTGAATTAGCGGATGGCAATGCCATTTATCGCCTGACCCCACTGGGCATTGGCATCAGCGATTATTATATTCGTCAGCGTGAATTCTCCACGTTGCGTCTTTCCATGCAGTTATCCATCGTCGCCAACGAATTGCATCGCGCGGCAGAAGCGGCCGAAGAAGGGGGCGATGAACTCCATTGGCATCGCAATGTGTTTGCCCCGCTCAAATATTCCGTGGCTGAAATTTTTGACAGCATCGATATGTCCCAGCGCTTGATGGATGAACAGCAAAATAGCGTAAAAACCGATATCGCCGCCTTGCTCAATCAGGATTGGCAGGCCGCTATCGCAAACTGCGAACAACTGCTGTCTGAAACCTCCGGCACCCTGCGGGAGCTTCAGGATACTTTGGAAGCGGCGGGTGATAAATTGCAGGCCAATCTGTTGCGCATTCAAGCCGCGAATATGGACAGCGGTGGTTCTGAGCTGGTGGATAAACTGGTTTTTGACTTACAAAGCAAACTGGATCGCATCATTAGCTGGGGGCAACAAGCCATCGACCTGTGGATAGGCTATGACCGCCACGTTCACAAATTTATCCGCACCGCCATTGACATGGATAAAAACCGCATTTTTGCCCAGCGCCTCCGCCAATCTATTCAACACTATGATGACAGCCCGTGGGCATTGACCATCGCGAATGCAGAACGTTTTCTGGATATGCGTGATGAAGGACTGACTCTGCGCAATGAAGAGGTAATGGGAGAATTACCGCCGGAAATGGAATACGAAGAGTTTAGTGAACTCAATGAACAATTGGCTGAACTGGTAGAGCAGGCGCTGGCGGTTTACCAACAGGCAAAACTTCCGCTGGATTTGGGGGCTGTCCTGCGTGACTACCTTGCTCAGTATCCACGTAAACGTCATTTTGATGTGGCACGTATTTTAGTGGATCAAGCCGTCAGGCTGGGCGTTGCAGAAGCCGATTTCTCTGGGTTACCGGCGGAATGGTTAGCGATTAATGATTACGGAGCCAAGGTACAGGCACATGTCATCGACACATATTGAACAACTTATGCCAGTGAAGCTGGCTCAGGCACTATCCAATACACTTTTTCCTGAATTAGACAGCCAGCTACGCGCCGGGCGTCATATCAGTCTGGATGACCTTGATAATCACGCTTTTTTGATGGATTTTCAGGAAGAGCTGGAAATGTTTTATGCGCGTTATCACGTCGAGTTAATCCGCGCACCAGAAGGTTTCTTCTACCTGCGTCCCCGTTCAACGACGCTGATCCCGCGATCGGTGCTGTCTGAATTGGATATGATGGTGGGTAAGATCTTGTGTTACCTCTACCTTAGCCCAGAGCGTTTATCCAATCAGGGGATATTTACTTTTCAGGAACTGTACGAAGAATTACTGTCATTGGCCGATGAAAATAAGCTGATGAAATTCGTCAATCAACGCTCGACAGGTTCCGATCTGGACAAACAGAAATTGCAGGAAAAAGCCCGCACGGCCTTAAACCGGTTACGCCGTTTGGGGATGGTTTATTTTCTGCAAAACGACAGTAACAAATTTACGATTACCGAAGCGGTATTCCGCTTCGGTGCAGATGTACGCAGCGGTGATGACCCACGTGAAGCACAATTGCGGATGATCCGTGATGGTGAAGCCATGCTGGTAGAAGGGGCAACATCGCAGGAAGATAATGAACATGAAGAAGCATCAGGGCATTCAGCAGACGGTGCGGAGGATGAGCAGTCATGATTGAACGCGGTAAATTTCGCTCACTGACATTGGTTAATTGGAACGGTTTTTTTGCCAGAACGTTTGATCTTGACGAACTTGTCACGACCTTATCCGGCGGTAACGGTGCCGGTAAGTCCACCACGATGGCGGCCTTTGTCACCGCCTTGATCCCGGATTTAACCTTGCTCCATTTCCGCAATACGACAGAAGCCGGCGCAACGTCGGGTTCGCGCGATAAAGGCTTGCACGGTAAGCTGCGTGCCGGTGTCTGCTATTCTACGTTGGATGTGGTTAACTCCCGCCATCAACGGATCATCACCGGCGTTCGCTTACAACAAGTGGCTGGGCGTGATCGCAAAGTGGATATCAAACCCTTTATGATCCAGGGCGTTCCGGCATCGGTTCAGCCAACGCAGTTACTGACGGAAAATATCAATGAACGTCAGGCCCGCGTTCTGCCACTGAACGAGCTAAAAGAACGTCTTGATGAGATGGAAGGCGTTCAGTTTAAACAATTTAACTCGATTACCGATTATCACTCCCTGATGTTTGATTTGGGCGTGATCCCCAAACGCCTGCGTTCAGCCAGTGATCGCAGCAAGTTTTATCGCCTGATCGAAGCTTCGCTGTACGGCGGGATTTCCAGTGCGATCACCCGCTCACTGCGGGATTATTTGCTGCCGGAAAACAGCGGTGTCAGAAAAGCGTTTCAGGACATGGAAGCGGCACTGCGTGAGAACCGCATAACCCTCGAAGCTATCCGGGTCACCCAATCTGATCGTGATCTTTTCAAGCACCTGATCACCGAGGCGACGGCTTACGTCTCTGCTGACTATATGCGCCATGCCAACGAACGCCGTGTTCATCTGGATGAAGCCTTGGCCTTGCGCAGTGAATTATTTGGCAGCCGTCGCCAATTGGTGGCTGAACAATATCGCCATGTGGAAATGGCGAGGGAACTGGCAGAACAGAGCGGGACATCTTCTGATTTAGAAATGGATTATCAGGCGGCCAGTGATCACCTGAATCTGGTTCAAACGGCGATGCGCCAGCAGGAAAAAATTGACCGCTACCAATCTGATGTTGAAGAACTGACTTATCGGCTGGAAGAACAGAGCGAAGTTGTTGAAGAAGCAAAAGAACTTCAGGCGGAATATGACGCTATGTCTGAAGCAGCCGAACAAGAAGTCGATGAGCTGAAAAGCCAGCTTGCTGACTACCAACAGGCGTTGGATGTGCAGCAAACCAGGGCGATTCAATATCAGCAAGCGCTGCAAGCGTTAGCGCGTGCCCGTGAAATTTGCCAGCTTCCCGATCTGGCGATAGAAAATGCTGACGAATGGCAGGAAACCTATCAGGCCAAAGCGCAGCAGGCGACTGAAACCTTGCTGGCACTGGAACAAAAATTAAGCGTGGCGGATGCGGCTCATAGTCAGTTTGAGCAGGCCTACCAACGGGTAAAAAACATCGTGGGTGAAGTGAGCCGCAGTGAAGCATGGCAGGCTGCCCGTGAAGCATTGCGTGAATGGCCATCCCAGCGCCATTTGGCCGAGCGCGTCCAGCCTTTGCGTATTCAGTTGGCCGAATTGGAGCAACGTCTGGGCAGTCAGCAAAATGCCGAGCGTTTGTTGGCAGAGTTTTGTCAGCGTCATAACCAGCAGTATCAGGCGGAAGAGCTGGAGGCGTTGCAGGGCGAATTAGAAGCCCAGTTGGAAGAACTGAGCGTGAGTGCCAATGAAAGCGGCGAACGCCGTATTCAAATCCGTCAGGAGTTTGAGCAGCTCAAGCAAAAAATTCAGGAACTGACCGCGCGGGCGCCGGTATGGTTGGCGGCACAGGAAGCCCTGAACCAACTGGGTGAACAGAACCATGAAACGTTCGAAAGCAGCCACGATGTGACGGAATACATGCAGCAATTGCTGGAAAAAGAGCGCGAAATTACCGTCGAGCGTGATGAGGTTGCGGCACAGAAACGCGAGCTGGAAAAACAGATTGAGCGCCTAAGCCAGCCAAGTGGTGCCGAAGATAACCGCTTGCTTGCATTGGCGGAGCGTTTTGGCGGCGTGTTGTTATCTGAAATTTATGACGACATTACTATTGATGATGCGCCGTATTTCTCCGCCCTGTATGGCCCTGCGCGTCATGCCATCGTCGTGCCCGATCTTTCACTGGTGCGCCCACATCTGGAAGCACTGGAAGATTGTCCGGAAGATCTCTATTTAATCGAAGGCGATCCGCAATCTTTCGACGACAGTGTGTTCTCTTTTGAAGAGCAGGAAAACGCCGTTCTGGTGAAATCATCCGATCGCCAATGGCGTTATTCCCGCTATCCTGAAATGCCGTTATTCGGGCGGGCAGCAAGAGAAAATCGTCTGGAAGCACTCAGCCTTGAGCGCGATACGCTGGCAGAGCGCTATGCAACACTGTCATTTGATGTGCAGAAAATTCAGCGTGCGCATCAGGCTTTCAGTCGTTTTGTGGGCAAACACCTTTCTGTTGCGTTTGATGATGATCCCGAAGTCGAAATTCGCCGCCTGAACCAGCGCCGTACTGAACTGGAACGTGAGCTATCTCAATCTGAAACTCAGGCTCAGCAACATCAGCAGAAACGAGGTCAGGTGAAAGAGAGCCTGTCACTATTAAATCGTTTGATCCCACAAGTTGCGATTTTGCTGGATGAAACCCTGCTTGATCGCGTGGAAACCGTCCGTGAAGAAATGAGTGAGGCTCAGGAAGCGGCGCGTTTCCTGCAACAACACGGCAATGCGCTGGCAAAACTTGAGCCTGTGGTATCGGTTTTGCAAAGTGATCCACAGCAACATGAACAGTTGCAGAAAGATTATGAGGCCGTGAAACACAGCCAGAATAAGGCGAAACAACAAGCCTTTGCCTTAACGGAAGTAGTGCAACGCCGTGCGCATTTCAGCTACAGTGACTCTGCGGGTATGCTCAATGAAAATGCTGACCTGAACGATAAATTGCGTCAGCGCCTTGAACATGCAGAATCTGATCGCAGCCGTGCGCGTGAACAATTGCGTCAACAACAAGCACAATGTGCCCAGTTCAGCCAAGTATTGGCATCACTGAAAAGTTCTTACGACACTAAGCGAGATATGTTGAAAGAACTTGAACAGGAGATGAAAGATATCGGCGTTCAGGCGGATGCCAACGCAGAAATCCGTGCCCGTGAACGTCGTGATCAGCTCCATGCCGCTGTGAATACCAACCGTTCCCGCATCAACCAACTTGAGAAACAGATCGCATTTTGTGAAGCGGAAATGGAAAACCTCCAGAAGAAACTGCGCAAATCTGAGCGTGACTATTACCAGAAGCGTGAGCAGGTGGTGGCGTCTAAAGCCGGCTGGTGTGCCGTGATGCGCATGGTGAAAGATAACGGCGTTGAACGTCGTTTGCATCGTCGCGAACTGGCCTATATGGAAGGTGATGATCTGCGTTCAATGTCGGATAAAGCGCTGGGGGCATTGCGTCTGGCGGTGGCCGATAATGAGCATTTGCGTGATGCGCTGCGTTTGTCCGAAGATCCGAAACGCCCTGAACGCAAGATCCAATTCTTCGTTGCGGTTTACCAACACCTGCGCGAACGCATTCGTCAGGATATTATCCGTACCGATGATCCCGTCGATGCCATTGAGCAGATGGAAATTGAATTGGCGCGTTTGACCGAAGAATTGACCGCCCGTGAGCAGAAACTGGCGATCAGTGCCAAAAGCGTGGCGAATATCATCCGCAAGACCATTCAACGTGAACAGAACCGCATTCGTATGCTGAACCAAGGATTACAGGCGGTTGCTTTTGGACAGGTTGGGGGGGTTCGCCTGAATGTTAATGTCCGTGAAAGTCATTCCCTCCTGCTGGATGTGCTTTGTGAACAACAGGAACAACATCAGGATCTGTTTAATAGCCAACGGCTGACCTTCTCAGAAGCGATGGCGAAACTTTACCAGCGCTTAAACCCGCAAATCGATATGGGACAGCGCCTGCCCCAGACCATTGGTGAGGAGTTATTGGATTACCGTAATTACCTTGAGCTGGATGTTGAAGTTAACCGAGGTTCAGATGGCTGGCTAAAAGCGGAAAGCGGCGCATTGTCTACGGGAGAAGCGATTGGTACGGGGATGTCCATTCTGGTTATGGTCGTCCAGAGCTGGGAAGAGGAATCACGTCGCCTGCGGGGTAAAGATATTTCCCCCTGCCGCTTGTTGTTCCTTGATGAAGCGGCTCGACTGGATGCGAAATCCATTGCCACCCTGTTTGAGCTATGTGAACGCTTACATATGCAGTTAATTATCGCGGCACCAGAGAATATCAGTCCAGAAAAAGGGACAACCTATAAACTGGTCCGTAAGATTTTTAATCATCAAGAACATGTCCACGTCGTTGGGCTGCGCGGTTTTGGACAGGAAATTCCGGCGACTGAGCAATCACAAACACAGGTACAGCCTATATTGCAAGAATAACGCCGCCATTGCGTTATTTTTCTATCCAAGAAAGGGGCATATACGCCCCTTTCTTATCTGGAGTAATTGTGCAGTATCTCTCGTTTTGATGTAATAATAAAGTTTACTATTTCTCACCGTTACTACCAAAATAAAAAAGGAATAACGATGCGTAAAGTCACCCTGGCATTCAGTGCGATTGTGCTCGCTTTGAGCTTAAACAGCATGGCGCAGGCGAAAATGTTTATGCCTGAGCAAGTGGATTCGGGAGTCACTGCGGCAGGTTTGGCTCAACGTCAGGCGGTGCATTGGGTATCCGTAGGGCAGATTGAGCGAAGCCTGAAAGACCAACCCGCAATGGCAGTAGGTTTTGACATTGATGATACTGTCCTGTTTTCAAGTCCGGGTTTTTATCGGGGTAAATTGGAATACTCGCCTAATGACAATAGTTATCTGAAAAATCCCGCATTTTGGCAAAAAATGAATAACGAATGGGATAAATTCAGTCTGCCAAAACAAGTCGGCATTGACTTGGTTCAGATGCACTTGAAGCGGGGAGATGATATTTATTTTATTACAGGCCGTGCAAAAACTAAGACAGAAGCGGTGACCCAGTATTTACAGGAAGCGTTGCATATTCCAGCTAATAAAATGAATGCCGTTATTTTTGCAGGGGATGAGCCGGGTAAAAATAATAAAGTCAGTTGGATGAAAGAGCACCAATTGCAGATTTACTATGGTGATGCAGATACTGATATTGCCGCAGCCCGTGAACTGAATATCCGTGGCATTCGTATCCTCCGGGCATCAAACTCTTCTTATCAACCGCTGCCTAAAGCTGGTCGGTTTGGGGAAGAAGTCGTCATTAATTCTGAGTATTAATCCTAAAATTCAAGACAAAACATTCTGCACAAAGGCACTTAAGGTGCCTTTTGCTTTTTTTAAGTCAGTGTAATTAAAATTATTAGGGGGATATTTTATTCTCCTTGGCATTTATTTTGCCTGGCGAGATAAAATCTGACAGGGCAGGCTCGCTATCTTAAGTGGTAATTAGGTATATAATTACTGGTATTCTTTTCTGATAAAATAGGTCTGTGGATACATATAATAAGTCATTGAATTAGCTGCATACATAATAAGGTGAGGTGAGCTATTATGGCAAAGAACACGGTCAGGTTGCTGAAAGTTTCTTTTATCTGTAGCGCATGGGTGGTATCACAGGGAGCCTTTGCAAATCAACAAAATGGACTGGCATCAGGTGGTATGCAACCATGGCCAGTGGAACAAAAAAAAGAAAATCCGGTTATTTCATCTGATAAGACTATTCCTATTCCTCCAGCCAGTTCTATTGATGACAATCGAAAAAAGTTACAAACTTGGTTGCCACAACAAGTAAAACCGATATTCTTTGAACGTCTGGTAACTTTATATTCTGACAATAAAATGAGACTGTTATGGTCAGATAAACAAGCTATTCAAGAATTTGAAGATCAACTGCTTGAGATATCATTGGCGGGTTTTCAACCTCAATTTGAAAAATGGTTAATACAACTGCATTCTCCTGAATTAAGCGAGATGGCGCGTGATGTTATTTTATCTGATGCGATGTTAGGTTATCTGCATTTTATTAATGATGTTGATAAAAAAGGCAGCTCGTGGTTATACAGTAAATCTCCCTATAAGATTGAGTTGCCTCATTCCCATTTAATCGATACCTGGCAACAGCATATCAATAATAATAATACTTTCTCTTATATTACCCGTTTATCTCCGAGTCATTCTGGTTATAAAAATATGCGTAAGGAGATGCTGAATCAATTGGCTGATAAAAGAACATGGGTGGAATTTTCGTTTAAAGGTACGCTAAGGCCGGGACAAAGTAATGAAGCAGTGGTTGCATTAAGGAAAATATTGATTCGCTCCGGTATGTTGGATTCATCAGCGGTCAAAATTGATAATAAGGTTTATGGCAAAGAATTAATAGCGGCCGTGAAGCGTTTTCAAACTCTGCATGGGTTGTCAGCTGATGGCGTTATTGGTAAATCCACCAAGGCATGGTTAAATACCACGCCACAGACGCGTGCTCGTATTATGGCTCTGAATATCCAGCGATTACGAATTATTCCCAGAGATATCCCTACCGGTATTTTGGTGAATATTCCTGACTATTCACTTTTTTACTATTTAGATGGCGAAGAAGTATTAAGTTCCAAAGTTGTCGTTGGCCGTCCTGGCCGAAAAACACCTATCATGAGTAGTGAATTAAATAATGTTGTGATCAACCCGCCGTGGAACGTACCAACCAGCATGACGCGCAAAGATATTGCACCAAGGGCAATGCGTGACCCCAGTTATTTTCGTACGCGGGATTATACCGTTTTTTCCAGTTGGAGTAATAATGCTAAGATTATTGAACCTTCTTCAATAAACTGGAGTGTGACAACCCCAAGTAATTTCCCCTATCGGATAAGGCAGGCTCCAGGCCCAACGAATTCATTGGGGCGGTTTAAATTCAATATGCCAAATTCAGAAGCCATTTATTTGCATGATACCCCCAATCAGGCTTCTTTCAGCCGAGAAATGAGAGCTGTCAGTTCTGGTTGTGTACGTGTCAATAAAGCATCTGAATTGGCTAATATGCTGTTGGGAGATGCCGGCTGGGATCAAACTAAAGTGAATAATTCACTGAAAACATGGTCAACGAAATATGTCAATATTCCCCAAAAAATTCCTGTATTCCTCTATTACCAAACCGCTTGGGTTGATGAGGGAGGAAAGCCACAATATCGCGATGATATTTATGATTATGATATTAATGCAAGGCAGCATTCAGCGCTTTTTTCTAAGCTCGTGGTAGCCAGAAATGATTTATAATTTCTTTCGCTACTTATGACTTCTCTAAAATTATAGTTCACTGCCTTACCCCTCGCGGTGGGAGGGGTAAGGCATTCTCATCAATTTCGTGTATCACTATTTTATTATCTTGAAGTACGACGATTATATCTCACCATTTTTGATAAGCTATTTTCTTATTGAGATGAATTTGCGATCAGATAAAACCTATTTTTTAATGAAACAGCCTCGTTAAAATTTAATCTATATTTAATGTGATTTGAATTATGTTATCTTGATCACACTAATGGCATGGTGAATTTACAGTAACATACAAAAATAACTGAAACTAATTCTTATTTGCTGATGTCTTATTATTCGGTTAAGCTAAATTATTAATGAATTTAGACAATGTTAATACATTAGAGAATAGCAGGGCATATTATCCATGAATATTATTGACCACGATCGCCGAAAGTGGCTCGGCATAAGTGTGGCTGCATTGGGATTAAGTTTATTACCTCAATCTGCTTTGGCCGCATTGACAACGCCACGTCCCAGAATTTTACGTTTTGATAATCTGCATACCGGAGAAACGCTCAAAGCTGAGTTCTTTGATGGTCACCGGTATAATAAATCAGAATTAGCTCGCCTGGATTATTTATTCCGTGATTTTCGTCAAAATAAGATCAAAGCTATTGACCCAGAATTATTTGACCAAATTTATTTATTGCAAATGACGATGGGCATAGATAAACCTGTTCAATTAATTTCGGGTTATCGTTCTTTGACGACGAATAATAGGTTGCGTCAGGCGAGTGGAGGGGTAGCAAAACAGAGTTACCATACCCGTGGAAAAGCAATGGATTTCCATATTGAGGGTGTTCAACTCGCCGATGTTCGCAAGGCTGCATTAAAAATGCGGGCAGGGGGAGTGGGTTTTTATCCAAAGAGTAATTTTATTCATATTGATACAGGCCCGGTCAGGACGTGGTAATCTTATTACCTATTACGAGTCTTGATTGTGGAGTGAAGCGAGAGAATGAAATACCACATTATCCCCGTCACGATGGCGAGGCAAAATTGTACTTTGATTTGGTGTGAAGATACTCAGGAAGCGGCAATTGTTGATCCCGGCGGTAATGCTGAACAACTTATTGCCGAGATAGAAAGCCGTGAACTGAAACTTACCCAAATTTTGCTGACCCATGGTCACTATGATCATGTTGGCGCGACGGTTGACGTTGCAAAACATTTTGGTGTCCCTGTTTACGGACCACATCAGGGGGATGCTTTTTGGATCGAAAACTTGGAAATTCAATGCCAAATGTTCGGGGTTGAACCCTGCCCTTCTTTTACGCCAGAGCGTTGGTTAGATGAAGGTGATAGATTGCAAATTGGCAATATTGAACTGTCTGTTTTGCATTGTCCAGGGCATACCCCAGGGCATATCGTCCTTGCTAACCATGCTGATAAATTAATCTCAATGGGGGATGTACTGTTTAAGGGCAGTATTGGTCGCACGGATTTTCCCGGCGGAAATTATGATGAACTGATTCAATCCATCAAGGAAAAAGTGCTGCCGTTAGGTGATGACTATCAGTTTATTCCCGGTCATGGGCCAATGTCGACATTGGGACATGAACGGAAAACTAATCCATTTTTGCAGGATTGATTGAACACGTTTTTGTTGAATAAAAATTCGAGCAAGAAGGATAAAAGCCGCTTTGTCAGCGGCTTTTAGGCAAAGATTTCAACGAGTTAGCTTACAGCACCGCAACGATAGCTTCACACAGAGGAACCATATTTTCCAGTGTCAGCCCCGCGACGTTGATGCGGCCAGAGCTAACCGCATAAACACCATACTCTTCACGCAGGCGATCAACTTGTTCTTTAGTCAAGCCGCTGAATGAGAACATGCCATTTTGCGCAATAATAAAGCTAAAGTCTTGCTTTGCCCCTTTTTCTTGCAGGGTGTTGACAAACAGTTGGCGCATACGCTGAATGCGCTCACGCATGGTTGCCAATTCCTGAATCCACTCTGCTTTCAGCTCATCATTGGACAGAATGGTTGTCACAACAGAAGCCCCGTGTGCCGGTGGGTTGGAGTAGTTAGTACGCACAATGGATTTGGCTTGGCTGAACGCTTTTTCTGCGGTATCGCTGTCCGTTGCAACGATGGTACAAGCACCAACACGCTCATTATACAGGCCAAAGTTCTTGGAATAAGAGCTGGCAACGATCAGTTCATTGTGGTTTCTGGTGAAAATACGCAGACCTTCTGCATCTTCATCCAGCCCCTTGGCAAAACCTTGGTAAGCAAAGTCGAACACCGGCAACCAGCCATTGGCAGCAGACAGATCCGCCAGTTTCTGCCACTGTTCAGTGGTTGGATCGATACCGGTTGGGTTATGGCAGCAACCGTGCAGCAAAACAACATCGCCGGCTTGGGCTTCAGACAGGCTTGCCAGCATGCTATCGAAATCCAGGGCATGATTTTCTGCATCGTAATAGTGGTATTCTCGGATCTCTAAACCTGCGCTGGAGAAAACACCTTTATGGTTTGGCCATGTTGGATTGCTGATCCAGACACGTTTTGCATTGGTCTGTTTAGCAATAAAGTCAGCGGCAATGCGCAGTGCGCCGGTTCCGCCTGGGCTTTGTACCGTACGGGCGCGTTGATCAGTGACGATAGAATTGGTTTTGCCGAAGAGCAGTTCCTGAGTGACACGGCCAAATTCAGGTAATCCACTAATGGCCAGATAATTCTTGGTGGTTTCGTTTTCCAGCAGGAATTTCTCTGCTTTTTTAACGGTGGTCAGGACTGGCGTTTTGCCGGTTTCATCTTTGTAAACGCCAATACCCAAGTTAATTTTATTTTCACGGGGATCGGCTTTAAAGCTATCCGCTAAACCAAGAATAGGGTCGGCAGGCGCTGCTGTGATTTTTTCAAACATTTTTTTGATTCCAAGACTTGGAGAGTTAAGCCCAAAAATAAGTGATACGCGCTCAGGGTAACCTTAAGGAATCCATTTGCCAACCACTTGTAGCAAAAAGAATAAAATCTTGTGAAGTCGTTTACGAAGTGAAAAAAAGAACCTGAAAAAACAAAGAAATAAAACGCAAAAAGCAGCGCCGAAGCGCTGCTTTTTCTGAGATAAATAGGCTTAACTTTTTGTTAAACCGTTTATCAGCAGTGATTAGAACTGATAAGTCAGACCAACACCGAATACGTTGCGAGCGTTTGCATCGCCACCTTCGTGTTTGTCCAGCAGGTTGATTTTGTAATCAACGTAAGTAGACAGGTTTTTGTTAAAGTAGTAGTAAGTACCTACAGAAACGTATTTAACCAGATCTGCGCTGTAGCGTTTTTCGCCTTCACCCAGCTCTTTACCTTTAGACTGAACATAAGCCAGAGATGGTTTCAGACCTAAGTCAGAGAACAGGTATTGTGCAACAGCTTCAAAGTTCTGAGTTTTGTTAGCAATACCTTTTATTTTTTTACCTTCAAACAATGCTGAACCAGGAGTCATATTACGGGTTTCACCGTACATTGCGGCCAGGTATACGTTGTTGGCATCGTATTTAGCACCAAAGTTCCATGCTTCAGCACGTTTACCGTGAGCTTGGCCGTTAACCCAGTCACCGTTTGCGCGAGTAGAGTTAGCGTAAGAAGCACCTAAAGTGATACCGTAACCGACGACATAGGAAGTAGACAAGCCGTAACCGTCACCGTTTGCAGTTGCTCCGCTACGGCCATTTTTGGTGCGCTCGCTGTTTTGGCCTTGGTATTGCAGAGCAAAATTCAGACCATCAACCAGACCAAAGAAGTCAGTATTACGGTAAGTCAACAGACCCGTCGCACGGCCAGTCATGTAGTTATCAGTTTTAGACATGGAGTCGCCACCGAAGATTGGCAGTACGTCAGTCCATGCGCTGATATCATAGTTTACGCCGTAGTTACGGCCGTAATTCAGTGAACCGTAGTTAGCAAATTTCAGACCAGCGAAAGCCAGACGAGTTTTAGTGGTTTGCTCACCTTCTACATCGTTAGCGTTCAGGTTGTATTCCCAATTACCGAAACCAGTCAGTTGGTCAGAGATCTGAGTTTCACCTTTGATACCGATACGTGCGTAAGAGGCATCACCATCTTCGCCACTTCTTTTATCTGCGATTTGGTGACGAACGTCGACTTTACCATACAGATCCAGTTTATTGCCGTCTTTGTTAAAAATTTCAGCTGCGTTTGCTGTACCAGCAACCAGCAGAGCTGGGATGACCACTGCAAGAATATTGCGCTTCATTATTATTACCCTCATTGGTGTTATTCAGACACCTGCCACTGCCAGAAATAGAACACTGAAAAATTTTGGAACTATTTATGGGTATTGAGTGTCTTATTAGTCGGCGACCAGTGTTCCATTGGTCATGAATTTTATCTACCTTCAAAATGCTACAAAAGCGCAAAATCAGTAACAAAATGAAAATAGATATTTCAAAATGTAAATATCAGGGAACTTTTTTATGTGCTTTTCGCCATAGAATAAAAAAAGCCAACTTTCGTCGGCTTTTTAACGGATTGATTTTTAGCTTATTTATTAATCTGATTCATTAGAAACTTGCGTTTCTTGGTGTCCGTGGGAAGGGGATAACGTCACGAACGTTGGATACGCCGGTAACATAAGCGACCAAACGTTCGAAGCCCAAACCAAAACCGGCATGAGGAACGGTGCCGTAACGACGCAGGTCACGATACCACCAGTAATCTTCTTTATTCAGCCCCATTTCTTCCATGCGCTGATCCAGCCTGTCCAGACGCTCTTCACGCTGAGAACCCCCGATGATTTCACCGATGCCCGGCGCCAGCACATCCATCGCCGCAACGGTTTTGCCATCTTCGTTCATGCGCATATAGAAGGCTTTAATGTCTTTTGGATAGTTTTTCATGATCACCGGCGCGTTGAAATGTTTCTCTGCCAGATAACGTTCATGTTCTGATGCCAAATCCACACCCCAGAAAACTGGGTTTTCAAATTTCTGGCCGCAGTTTTCCAAAATTGCGATGGCATCGGTGTAATCCAACTGCACGAAATCGGAATCAACAAATTTCTCCAGACGGGTGATCACTTCACTATCAACACGTTCTGCAAAGAAAGCCAGATCATCAGCGCGCTCTTCCAATGCCGCCTTGAAAACATATTTCAGCATCTCTTCGGAGAGCTTGGCGATATCATTCAGGTCGGCAAAAGCGACTTCCGGTTCAACCATCCAAAACTCGGCCAAGTGGCGGCTGGTATTGGAGTTTTCTGCCCGGAAAGTGGGGCCGAAGGTGTAAACTTTGCTTAATGCGCAAGCATAGGCTTCACCGTTTAACTGGCCGGATACCGTCAGGAAGGCTTCACGGCCAAAGAAATCTTGGCTGAAATCCACTTCGCCTTTATCTGTGCGTGGCAGGTTTTGCAGATCCAACGTGGAAACGCGGAACATTTCGCCGGCGCCTTCTGTATCTGATGCGGTGATCAGTGGGGAAGAGACCCAGAAGAAGCCTTTTTCATGGAAGAAACGGTGCAGTGCTTGGGCCAGTGTATGACGAACACGAGCCACTGCGCCGATCAAATTGGTGCGCGGGCGAAGATGGGCGACTTCACGCAGGTATTCAATGCTATGGCGTTTGGCCGCCATTGGGTAAGTATCAGGATCATCAACCATGCCAACGACAACAACGTGAGTTGCTTGCAATTCAAACGATTGGCCTTTACCTTGCGATTCCACCACGATACCCGTGACTTCAACAGAACAGCCCGTGGTTAAATGTAATACTTCATCCTGATAATTGGGTAAATTATTATTAACGACGGCCTGTAATGGATTAAAGCAGGAACCGTCATAGACGGCTAGGAATGAGATACCAGCTTTAGAATCTCTCCTTGTACGTACCCAACCGCGAACGGTGACTTCGTTGCCAACCGGAACACGACCTTGCAGCACATCGACTACAGGCGCTACGCTCATAAATTTCTCTCTTTTTATATAGTGGATTAATAACTTGATAGATTGACTCAATACTCCCTTGATTAGGGAGCAGATCCTCTATCTTACTTGTCATCTCCCAGGAAACAAGAGGAAATTGCGGGTGTTAAGGCGAAAACAGAGGGAAAAGTGGCTTTTTTATTGGCGTAACCAGCACAAGGCTGGTTACGCAAGGGAATAATTAGCCAGATTATACCGTTTTTTCTATATTGCTTGCTCTAGACGGCCTTTTCTATATAAGGAAGGTCAAACGCCCGGCGTAACCTATCGACAAACTCATCATCTTCACAAATCGTTTTTCCGGGACTGTCCGAAAGTTTTGCTACGGGTCTGCCGTTGCATTCAACGAGCTTGATAACAATATTCAGCGGTTTTATGCCCGGAATATTACAGGTCAGCCGTGTACCAATACCGAAAATAACATTAATTCTCTTATGGAAATGGCGATACAGCGCCAGTGCTTTTTGTAAATCCAAGCTGTCAGAAAATATCAATGTTTTCGTCATGGGATCGATACCCAGTGATTGGTAGTGTGCGATGGCTTTTTCACCCCACTCAATCGGATCACCCGAATCATGGCGCAGCCCTTGGTAAGCCGTTGCCAGGGGTTTATCAAAATCCCGCAGGAAAGCATCCATCGTGATACAGTCAGTCAGGGCAATGCCCAACTGGTTTGGATACTCATTCAGCCAGGTTTTCAGCGCAGCCCGCTGACTATTAGCGAGTTCCGGGCTAATCTGCTGGTGAGCTTGAAACCATTCATGGGCTTGTGTACCGAGGGGGGGAAGATCGAGCTGTTTCGCCAGTTGGTAATTACTGGTGCCAATCAGATAAGGAAAGTTATTTTTTAGCTCATTGATAATGGCATATTGTACTCCGTGTGAAAAACGACGGCGAGTCCCAAAGTCCATCAACTTAAAACCGGACAGATCGATATTTGCTTCCGCCGCGTCTTTATAAAACAGTTCAATCAGTTTCCTTAGCTGGATAACGGCGTCTTCTGGTGTTATTTCAGGTGAACGATGACGATGAACCAATTCGCTGATCAGGGCAAGCAGAGGCACTTCCCACAAGATAACTTCGTGCCATAAACCCGCAATACGGATGGCTAATTGCCCTTCATGGGTAACAGAAATTTCGACTTGTTTAGGATTAAAGCGGAATGTTTTGCACCAGTTCAGGTAATCCTCTTTAAAGAACGGGAGGTGAGAAAGATAATCGACTTCGCGTTCTGTCAATGTTAAGTCTGCCATCATGTCAATTTGATGACGTAATGCTTCGGCGTATTCTCCAAGCAGCTCATCACCACGACAACGAAATTCGGCAACAACAGGAATCGTGCTGTAATGGTGGTACACTGCTTGCTGCATATGAAACTTATAAGCATCTGTATCAAGCAGTGATTTGATAATTGGGGTAGCGTCTAAAGTCATGGCGCGTCAGGCATCCTCGCGGAGCGTATTCGTGTCAGCTAAATCGATAAAGTCGGGAGAGTATAGCGTGATTATTGGGTTATTAAAGCCTATAACTGCATATATTTTCCCAAACTTAAAGATTAAGGTTAATCCATTTATAGATAATATCATGTTAAATAAGATATGAGATGACAATTCGCACGAAAGTACTAATATGCTGACTACATCATTTATACCTTTATTTCATAAGTTATTAACATCCAAAAAGAGAGACTTAGTGATTGAAAGAAGGGTTTCTCTGTGACCGCGTCAGCGATTTGAATGTTTCTATGGAAACACAATATGCCAGGCGCCTTGTCGATAAGGTTATACAGATGTTATCAACGAAATCGGTCAAAACACATCCCGTTAAAGCACGCCTTTAAAAAATAATGGAAAAGGTTCCCTATGACACAACAGCGACTCGTTAAACACCGTCTGGATTATAAAGCACCAGATTACACAATAACTCACATTGACCTCGATTTTGAGCTGAATGCTGAGAAAACAACGGTGACCGCAATCAGTCAGGTAAAACGTCAGGTTAATGACATTACCCCACTGGTTCTGGATGGAGAAAATCTCACGTTAAAAAGTCTCTATATCGATGATAAAGCGTGGGAATATTATCAAGAACAGGAGGGAAAGTTACAGATTGAACAACTTCCAGCCCAGTTTACCCTAAAAATTGTGAATGAAATTAACCCAGTAGCCAATACCGCACTTGAAGGGCTGTATGTGTCTGGCGATGCCTTGTGTACCCAATGTGAGGCAGAAGGGTTCCGTCACATCACGTATTATTTGGATCGCCCGGATGTTCTGGCGTGTTTTACCACTCGCATAACCGCGGATAAATCCAAATATCCCTTCCTGCTTTCCAATGGTAACCGTATCGAGCAAGGCGTGCTGGAAGATGGCCGCCATTGGGTGAAATGGCAGGACCCATTCCCCAAACCGGCGTATTTGTTTGCCTTGGTGGCGGGGGATTTTGATGTCCTGCGTGACACGTTCGTGACCCGCAGTGGCCGTGAGGTGGCACTGGAACTGTTTGTTGATCGGGGCAATCTGGATCGTGCTGACTGGGCCATGACATCGTTGAAAAACTCGATGAAATGGGATGAAACCCGCTTTGGTTTGGAGTATGACCTTGATATCTATATGATCGTCGCGGTTGATTTCTTCAATATGGGGGCGATGGAAAACAAGGGGCTGAACGTCTTCAATTCCAAATATGTTCTGGCAAAAACAGAAACCGCGACTGACAAAGACTATCTTGCCATTGAAGCGGTGATCGGGCATGAATATTTCCATAACTGGACAGGAAACCGCATTACCTGCCGTGACTGGTTCCAGTTAAGCCTGAAAGAGGGGCTGACCGTCTTCCGTGATCAGGAATTCAGTTCTGATTTAGGTTCCCGTTCGGTTAACCGCATTAATAACGTGCGGGTGATGCGTGCGGCACAGTTCGCTGAAGATGCCAGCCCGATGGCCCATCCAATCCGTCCCGATCAGGTGATGGAAATGAATAACTTCTATACGTTGACCGTCTATGAAAAAGGCGCGGAAGTGATTCGGATGATCCATACCTTATTGGGTGAAGAACAATTTCAGGCGGGTATGCAGCTTTATATCCACCGTCATGATGGCAGTGCTGCAACCTGTGATGATTTTGTTCAGGCGATGGAAGACGCTTCAAACGTCGATTTGACCCTCTTCCGTCGTTGGTATAGCCAATCTGGCACACCGGTGCTGACTGTCCGTGACGAATACGATGCAGGAAAACAGCAATATATTCTGCATGTCAGCCAAATGACGCCACCCACGGCAGATCAGAAAGAGAAACAGCCACTGCATATTCCTCTGGACATTGAGCTTTACGATGAGCAAGGCAGGGTTATCCCGCTGCGTCGTGATGGCCAGCCTGTGCATCATGTCCTGAATGTGATTAATGCCGAACAATCATTTGTCTTTGATGATGTTCCATCACAGCCCGTGTCTTCTTTACTGCGTGAATTTTCTGCACCCGTGAAATTGGATTATCCCTACAGCGATGAACAGCTTTCATTTTTAATGAAACATGCACGTAATGAGTTCTCCCGTTGGGATGCGGCACAAGCATTGTTGGCTAACTATGTGAAGTTAAATGTGGTTCGCAACCAAAAATCCCTGCCACTGGAATTGCCAATGCACGTCATTGATGCTTTCCGCGCGGTATTGCTGGATAAAGATATCGATCCGGCATTGGCGGCACTGATCCTGACGCTGCCGTCTGAAAACGAAATGGCAGAACTGTTTACCGTCGTCGATCCTAAAGCGATTCATGATGTCATCCAGGCAATGACCAAAGCACTGGCCAATGAAATGGCAGATGAATTTGCGGCGGTTTATCACAGCCTCCAGACCGGTGCATACCGTGTCGCGCATAGCGATATTGCGAAACGCGATTTGCGTAATACCTGTCTTTACTATTTAGCCTTTATTAATGACAACGCGCTGGCGGATAAATTAGTGGCGGCACAATATTATCAGGCGGATAACATGACTGACTGTATCGCTGCTTTGTCTGCGGCGGTATTTGCTGAATTGCCTTGCAGTTATCAATTAATGGATGAATTTGATCAGCGCTGGCATCAGGATGGTCTGGTCATGGATAAATGGTTCAGGCTGCAAGCCACCAATCCAGCCTTTGATGCACTGGATAAAGTCCGTGACTTGATGCAGCACCGTTCTTTCAGCCTGAGCAATCCAAACCGCGTTTATTCACTACTGAGAACGTTCTTTAGCAATAATGCGGTGGCTTTCCATGCGGAAGACGGTAGCGGTTATCAATTCTTGGTGGAAGTGCTGACCGATCTGAATAGCCGCAATCCGCAAGTCGCATCACATTTGATTGATCCATTGCTTCGTCTGAAACGTTACGATGAGAAACGTCAGGTTTTGATGCGTGCGGCACTGGAACAGTTGAAAAAATTAGAGAACCTGTCGGGTGATCTGTTCGAAAAGATTACCAAGGCACTTGAAAGTTAATCTGTCACCTGTCCTCCGGTTATCGCCGGAGGATATCAGGCCACCGACCGTCAAGAGTGCTTTTTTGTTTACACAGATAATGGTAAATTAACGCTCTCTTCCTGTTACGACAACACAGCCATTATAAAAGCAATAGGTCAATTTAAATGTATTATTCTCTAGTACGGAAGGCATTGTTCCAGCTTGATCCTGAACAGGCACATGAGCTGACTTTCCGCCAGCTTAAACGTGTCGCCGGTACGCCTTTCGAATTCCTTATCCGCCAGTCAGTTGCCACTAAGCCCGTTACCTGCATGGGTTTGTCTTTCAAAAATCCCCTTGGTTTAGCTGCGGGTCTTGATAAAAACGGTGATTGTATTGATGCGTTTGGCGCGATGGGCTTTGGATTTGTTGAAATTGGCACGGTGACGCCGCGCCCACAAGCCGGAAATGATAAGCCAAGATTATTCCGGGTGGTTGAAGCGGAAGGGATCATCAACCGGATGGGATTTAATAACCTTGGGGTGGATAATCTCGTAGAGAATGTTAAGCGCGCGAAATATGACGGGATTATCGGGATCAATATTGGGAAAAATAAAGATACGCCGGTTGAAAATGGTAAAGAGGATTATTTAATTTGCATGGATAAAATTTATCCGCATGCAGGTTATATTGCTATCAATATTTCTTCTCCTAATACGCCGGGTTTGAGGACATTACAGTACGGTGATGCACTGGATGATCTCTTATCTGCGATTAAAAATAAGCAAAGTGAACTTGCGCAAAAATTCCAAAAATATGTTCCGGTTGCTGTTAAAATCTCTCCCGATCTGTCAGAAGAAGAATTAATAAAAATTGCTGATAGTTTAATGCGTCATCATATTGATGGGGTCATTGCAACAAATACCACCTTGGATAGAAAGATTGTGGAAGGTTTGCATCACTGCCAGCAGGCAGGAGGATTGAGTGGACGCCCTGTGCAATTGCGCAGCACGGAGATTATCCGTCGCCTTTCCCAAGAATTAAAAGGTGAAATACCGATTATTGGTGTCGGTGGAATTGATTCACTGGTTGCCGCCAGAGAAAAAATGGAAGCAGGCACTTCATTAATTCAGATATATTCTGGTTTTATCTATAAAGGGCCAAAACTCATCAAAGATATTATTAATCATATCTGAATATTTGTTGCAATTTGGGGGCAGGGGTTTATTTCTGCCCTCAACTCGTCTATATTTTGTCTTATAGATTAAATTTAATCATTTATTTTTTAACTTCTCATTTCGGTGATAATGTTTATTTTTAACCAAAAAAGCTATTTTGAGCATAAAAGGGTAATCAATGAAAATTAGACCTGATGATCAGTGGCGCTGGTATTTTGATCCTGAGCATAGCCGTGTCATGCTCGATCTTGCTAATGGCATGGTTTTTCGTTCTCGTTTCCCGGCCAAAATGTTGACTAACTATGCCATGACAATGAAAGAAATGGCATTTTCAGTCGATGATGCCGCACTTTTTTATACTTTTGAAGAACATTCACGTCGTGTCAATATCGCCCCTGCATTGAGAGCTGAATTAGCTTTAAATGGAGTGGTGGCGTTACGTTTCATGAAACCACAAATGCCTAAGAGCTGGTATTTTTCCCATTTTTCTTTGATAACAAAACCAGAACACGGTGAAATTGTTCAGCTTCAATTACAGGATAATGGTATTGAAGCACTGTTTATGGCAGTAGAAGTGGGTGACAATGCCAGTTTATGTCTATTGGCACAGCAAACATTAGCATTGAATGATCGAGTGATGAATTTTTGTGATCCCATTAAGGTCATGAATGACCGCATTATGCCTTATATTGAGCCAACTCAGTCATCGATATATGATAGGGCAATATAGGGCCACCAGACGCTGTATTCAGCATTTTATTAACTTTATTACTCCTATTAACATTATCAATTGCATTTGTGATGCAAATTCACCAATTAAAATTAATAAGATAGATGTAGAAATATAAAAATCAGACAGATGGCTGACTTATTACTGCCTGATTTAATCGAAAATGCTGTCGTCTTATATTATTAATGTTTAGCCTAATTCAATGACTAAATCATTTTGCGGTATACAGCTACATACCAGAATTTTTCCATCATTCTTGATAGACGTTGATTTTAAGGGCAATACCTTCCCTTTAATCAGAGACACCTGACAAGAACCACAAATTCCGGCTCGACATGAATAAGGAACGCGAATACCTTGATCTTCGAGTTGCTCTAAAATAGTTTGCTGATTATTTCCGATAAAACGTTGTCCGTTAAATTCAATAGCGATCGTCTGTTGAGCAACTTCCTTGATCGTCAAATCGGTCGCTTGCTCACCGCTGCCATATTCGCGTGGTGTTCTCTTTTCTAAAATGGTAACCGGATCGCCTACACGGATAATACCACTGTTACGGGCAATGGCATTCTGGCCAAAATCAACCGCACCATCTTCTTTGGCGGTTCTAAAAGACTGTAGTGTCGCCAGTGGTTCACCTTGCGGATTTTTACGCCCTTTTTCCGGGCTGACGGTAGTCAAAATACAGCGGCTGCATGGTTTTGGCAGATCGAAAACAATATCGCCGATTTGGATGACCTGCCAGCTATCCTCTGCAAACGGTGCGGCACCTGTGACAATAATATTGGCACGGAACTGCTCTATTTTAATGCCGGCAGGACAACGTTGTTGCAAGGCATGAAAAGAGGCTTCATGGATAATTAAATAGGGGAAACCATCTGCGAATGATAAAGAGACATCGGGGAATTTTTTGACCCGCCGTGTCAACTCTTCACTGAGCCAGCGTAATTGTACAGGGGTATTAAAAAAACCACTAAGCCAACTATTCACCCTTTCAGGGGCGACTAAAGCGGTAAAATGATTGCCCCAAACTTCGGTGGGGAAACGTTCCTCCTGAAAATCATCGTAAAGTACCGTTGCGCTTTCTCCGTTGGGTGCCTGCAAATACAGGCCGTTATGCAGCATGGTTGGCGTAAATAGCAGCATCTGCGGATATTGGCGGGCAGTCATAAAAGTACCGTCTGTTGTGGTGATCATAAAATTGCGGTCAAACATCAGGCCACTTTCATTGACAAGGGAATGAGAGAGTTGCAATCCACGCATGGACTTGACGGGATAGGTATAGAGGCGCGACAGAGTTAACATCCATTATCTCCAAAATATTTTTATCTTTGCCGACATGTTTTCATCATTGATCGTGTCAGCAACTTTAGGATATGTCGAAGGTATTGGCTATAATGTGCAGCAATTTTTTTAGTGGTGAATTTTTTGTGATGATTAATAAGATGAACTCTCTGTTTGCCAGCACCGCACGTGGGCTGGAAGAACTGTTAAAAAACGAACTAGAAATGCTGGGAGCGCAATCCTGTAAGATTGCCCAAGGTGGGGTTCATTTTCAGGGCGATGATCGGGTGATGTATAAGAGCCTGCTGTGGAGCCGGCTGGCATCCCGCATCATGATGCCGCTTAACCAATTTAAAGTTTATAGTGACTTGGATCTGTATCTTGGTGTCCAGTCCATTGACTGGAGTGAAATTTTCTCAGTGGATAGCACGTTCTCGGTGCATTTCAGCGGCACTAATGAGGAGATCAGGAATACCCAATATGGCGCATTGAAAGTCAAGGATGCCATTGTCGACAGTTTTATGCGCAAAATAAAGCAACGTCCAGATGTGGCCAAACAACAACCTGATGTCCGTGTCCACGTCTTCCTGCATAAAGAAAATGCCACCGTGTCACTCGATTTGAGCGGCGATAGTCTGCATATCCGTGGCTATCGTGATCTGGCCGGACAAGCCCCACTGAAAGAGAACCTGGCGGCAGCGATTATTTTGCGTTCTGGTTGGCAGGTCGGAACGCCAATGGTTGATCCCATGTGTGGTTCAGGGACGTTGCTGATAGAAGCGGCCATGCTGGCAGCCGATTGCGCGCCCGGCTTGCATCGCAAACATTGGGGATTCACTTCGTGGTTGAAATTCAATGAAACAATCTGGCGTGAAGTGATGACAGAAGCACAGGTGCGTTTCCGTAAGGGGTTACAGGAAACCACTTCCCGCTTTTTTGGCATGGATATTGATCGTCGTGTCATGGATATGGCACGTTCAAATGCGCGCAGGGCAGGGGTGGCTCAATTGATCCAGTTCCAGCAGGGAGATGCCAGCAAACTGGAAAATCCTCTGCCGGAAGCGGAGGGGATCGTATTAAGTAACCCGCCTTATGGTGAACGTCTTGAAAGTGAACCTGCGTTAATTGCGCTACACAGCGTATTTGGCCGTGTAGTGAAAGCGCGTTTCGCCGGCTGGCGTTTGTCATTGTTCAGTGCTTCACCTGAATTATTGAGTTGTTTGCAATTACGCGCAGAGCGTGAATTTAAGGCGAAAAATGGCCCGCTGGATTGTATCCAGAAAAATTATTCTATCCAGAAGCGTGAGCAGGGAGCGGATAAACCTCAGCCATTGGATATCGGTATTGCTGAGGATTATGCTAACCGTCTGCGTAAGAATGAGAAAAAACTCAGCAAGTGGGCGAAACAGCAAGGCATTGATTGCTATCGTTTATATGATGCGGACTTACCCGAATATAACGTGGCTGTTGATCGCTATGCCGATAAAATTGTTGTGCAGGAATATGCCCCGCCGAAATCCGTGGATGCCAACAAAGCGCGCCAGCGCCTGTTTGATGTGATCAGTGCCACCATGAATGTGCTTGGCTTATCATCCAGCCAACTGATTTTGAAAACCCGCCAACGCCAGAAAGGCAAAAGTCAGTATGAAAAAGTGGCCGAGAAGCAAGAATTCTTTTTGGTTAACGAATATGATGCGAAATTCTGGGTTAACCTGACCGATTATTTGGATACCGGGTTATTCCTTGATCACCGCATTGCCCGCAAAACCTTGGGCGAAATGAGCTGCGGCAAGGATTTCCTTAACTTGTTTGCCTATACCGGTTCAGCGACCGTTCACGCAGGATTAGGCGGTGCGCGTTCGACAACCACGGTAGACATGTCCCGTACTTACCTTGAATGGGCAGAGAAGAACTTACAGGCAAATGGCTTAACCGGACGCCAGCACCGTTTGATTCAGGCTGATTGCCTGGGGTGGTTAGCGGAGTCCCGTGAACAATTTGATCTCATCTTTATTGATCCTCCGACCTTCTCTAACTCTAAGCGCATGGAAAACACGTTTGATGTTCAGCGTGATCACATCACATTATTGAAACAACTCAAACGCTTGTTACGTCCGGGTGGAACCCTGATGTTCTCCAATAATAAGCGCGGTTTTAAAATGGATTTTGCGGAATTGAATCAGTTAGGGCTGGTTGCCAATGAAATAACAGAAAAAACGTTGTCTCAGGATTTTGCCCGTAACCGTCAGATCCATAACTGTTGGTTGCTGCGTCACGCTGGCGAGGAAAAATAACATTATGTCATTAATCAATTTATCGGGTGCTTGGTTATCATTCAGTGACGCGCCGTTGTTGGATAATGCTGAACTGCACATCGAAGAAAACGAAAGAGTGTGTTTGGTTGGGCGAAATGGTGCGGGGAAATCCACCTTGTTGCGCGTGCTGGCAAAAGAGCAGCCATTGGATGACGGTCAGGTGATTTATGAACAAGATCTGATTGTTGCGCGCTTACAGCAAGATCCTCCCCGTGACGTAGAAGGCACGGTATTTGATTTTGTTGCCGAAGGGGTAAAAGAGCAGGCTGAATACCTTAAAGCGTTCCACCATGCTTCGCATCTGGTCGAAACCGATCCCAGTGAGAAGAACCTCAACCGTTTGGCCGAGTTGCAGGAAGTGCTGGATATCCGCGGCCTCTGGTCACTGGATAGCCGGATTAGCGATGTGTTGAAACAGCTCTCCTTGCCGGCCGAAGCGAAACTCTCTTCATTGTCGGGAGGCTGGTTACGTAAGGCCGCATTGGGCAGGGCGCTGGTTTGCGCGCCAAAAGTGCTGTTTCTTGATGAACCGACCAACCATCTTGATATTGATACCATCGAATGGCTGGAGAATTTCCTGAAAGACTTTAATGGCAGTCTGGTGTTTATTTCCCATGACCGCTCATTCATTCGCACTATGGCGACGCGGATTGTTGATCTGGATCGCGGAAAGCTGACTTCATGGCCGGGAAATTACGATAAGTATCTGGAAGGAAAAGAAGAGGCTCTGCGGGTTGAAGAGCTGCAAAATGCTGAGTTTGACAAAAAACTGGCGCAGGAAGAAGTTTGGATCCGTCAGGGCATTAAAGCACGCCGTACCCGAAATGAAGGCAGGGTCAGGGCATTGAAAGCACTCCGTGTAGAACGCTCTGAACGCCGCAATGTGATGGGAACCGCGAAAATGCAGGTCGGGGAAGCGACCCGTTCCGGTAAGATTGTCTTTGAAATGGAAAATGTCAATTACCAGATTGGCGATAAAACATTGGTCAAAAATTTCTCGGCTCAAATTCAACGCGGTGACAAAATTGCGTTGGTGGGGCCAAATGGCTGCGGTAAAACGACATTATTGAAGTTAATGTTGGGCGATTTGTCAGCAGACAGCGGGCGCATTCATTGTGGCACAAAACTTGAAGTAGCTTACTTTGATCAGCATCGTGCCGCACTGGACCCGGATAAAACTGTCATGGATAACCTCGCCGAAGGTAAACAGGAAGTGATGGTTAATGGACGTTCCCGCCATGTACTGGGTTATTTACAAGATTTCCTTTTCCATCCCAAACGCGCAATGACCCCGGTGCGGGCACTGTCCGGTGGTGAACGCAATCGCCTGTTGCTGGCGCGTCTATTCTTGAAACCCAGCAACTTGCTTATTCTGGATGAACCGACTAATGACCTTGATGTTGAAACATTAGAATTACTTGAAGAATTGGTTGACGGTTATACCGGAACGGTGATTCTGGTGAGCCATGACCGTCAATTTGTGGATAATTCCGTCACGGAATGCTGGATTTTTGAAGGTAACGGCGAAATAAACCCTTATGTCGGGGGATATTACGATGCGCAACAGCAACGGGCGCAAACTGTTTCCCTGCGTCAAGCCCCGGAGAAGAAGGCCAATATTGAGAATAAGGCAGTAAAACCGAAAGAATCGCCTAAACGGACAAACAATAAGATAAGTTACCATTTACGGCGTGAATTAGAACAACTACCATTATTGTTGGAGAAATTAGAAGCAGAGATAAATCAACTGCAATCTCAGGTCAGTGACCCGGAATTCTTCAACCAATCACATGAAATTACGCAACATGTTCTGAATGAATTGGCAAATAAAGAACAAGCATTGGAAACGGCTTTTGATCGCTGGCAGGAATTGGAAACAATGAAAAATGGATGATCGCTGCCGCATAAAAGAAACTGGTGAGCTTTGCTAAAGGAGAAACACTTTGTGTTCCAACAATCACCAGCATGACAAGCTGGTTCTTTGTCCCCAATGCGACATGCTGGTGGCTGTGCCTGATTTGGAACAAGGGAAAAAGGCGGTTTGCCCACGGTGTCACGCGTTACTGACAGCAAAGTGGAAAGAACCGCGTAATCAACCAACAGGCTATGCGTTAAGTGCACTCATCATGCTCTTTCTCGCTTGCCTGTTTCCTTTTGTCAGTATGAGTGTAGCGGGGATGGTGAGTGAAATAACGTTAACTCAGATCCCCAAGGTGATGTTCAGTGAAGACTATTCCAGTATGGCGGTGTTTTTCCTGATCTTTGTCCAGCTTGTACCGACATTTTGTATGATTGCCATCATCCTCTTATGTCAGAACGTCAAAATGGCGCGCCGCTTGAAAATAGAGCTGGCGCGTATTTTGTTTCAGATGAAAACGTGGTGTATGGCAGAAATCTTCCTCGCGGGCGTGCTGGTGAGCTTTGTTAAACTGATGGCGCATGGCGAAATCAGCATCGGCCTGAGTTTTTTCCCTTACTGCCTATTCTGCCTGTTTCAAGTCAGGGCATTTCAGTGTCTCGACAGACATTGGTTTTGGAATGAAATCGCACCGGCGCCTACAGTTTGCCAACCCTTGCAGGCGGGAAAACCTGGCCTGGTGCAAGGACTCAGGCTGTGCCAGTGCTGTACCGCAATCTTACCTGCCCAACAATCTCGCTGCCCTCGTTGCCACACAAGGGGGAATGCTCGCCGTCGCAATAGCCTTCAGTACACAATGGCTCTGCTAATAACATCAGCCATACTTTATATTCCGGCGAATGTTTTGCCGATTATGGTTACTCAGGCTTTGGGGCAACAAATTAATTCCACCATTCTGGAGGGGGTTATTTTACTTTGGAGTTCAGGCTCTTATCCGGTTGCTATGGTCATTTTTATTGCCAGCATCATGGTGCCGATCTTGAAAATGCTGGCAATTAGTTGGTTATGCTGGGATGCAACCAGTCAAACGAACCATGATTCCGAAAAGATGAACTTCATTTATGAAATGGTGGAATTTGTTGGGCGTTGGTCAATGATTGATGTATTCGTTATTGCTGTGCTGTCCGCGCTGGTTCGCATGGGGCAACTGATGAGCATCTATCCTGCCTTGGGAGCCGTACTGTTTGCTCTGGTGGTTATTTTGACGATGTTTGCATCAATCATGTTCGATCCGCGGTTAACTTGGGACAAAGCCAACCGAAAATTTGAGCGACATAGAAATGAGGAGTCGTAAGGTGACGGATAAAGAAGAAGATCTGACTCAGGCCAGAATTCGTAAACTTAAGAGTTGGTCACCTGTATGGATCGTACCCATTATCACGGTGCTTATTGGGGCTTGGATACTGTTTTATCATTTCAGTCATCAGGGGCCAGAAGTCACACTGATAACGTCTAATGCGGAAGGTATTGAGGCAGGTAAAACGAAGATTAAAAGCCGCAGCGTTGACGTTGGCGTCGTCGAAAGCGTGTCTTTGAGCGAAAACCTGGGGCAAGTTATCATTAAAGCCCGCCTCAATGATGGTATGGAGCGCTTACTGCATAAAGATACGGCTTTCTGGGTAGTGAAACCCCAGATTGGCCGTGAGGGTGTTTCTGGCCTGAGTACCTTACTGTCCGGGGTTTTTATCGAATTACAGCCCGGCACAGAAGACGGGGAAGAAAACCGCTTTTCATTGCTTGAAGCCCCACCGCTTGCTTCCCCTGACGCAAAAGGGATTCGCCTTATTCTGACCAGCGACAAAGCAGGGCGATTAACCCCCGGCGATCCGGTGTTATTTCGGGGGTATCGCGTAGGTTCCGTTGAGGCCGGCACTTTCGATCCCACCTCCCGATTAGTTCGCTATCAAATTTTCGTCAAAGCCCCTTATGACGCTTTGCTGACCACCAATGTCAGATTCTGGAAAGACAGCGGTGTCACGTTTGACATGTCATCACAAGGCATACGGGTTGAAATGGCTTCATTATCAACTCTGTTTGGTGCTGGTGTGAGTTTTGACGTGCCGAAAGGCTGGGAGCTGGGTAATCCCGTTAAAGAAAAGGAAATTTTCACACTCTATGATAGTGAGAAAAATATCCAAAACGCACTTTATACAGAGCATACCGATTTTTTATTATTTTTCTCTGATTCTGTGCGTGGTTTGCAGCCGGGAGCGCCGGTCGAATTCCGGGGTATTCGGGTAGGAACGGTCGCAAAAGTTCCTTTTTCTATCGAAGGTATTAAGCAGCGTATCGACAATGACTTCCGTATCCCTGTCCTGATTCATGTTGAGCCTGGGCGATTTGTCAAAGAGTTAGGTAATGGACTTAACACAGACAAAGAATTAAAAGAAACGATTGCACGAGGCTTAAGAGCCACGTTGAAGTCAGGCAATTTATTGACAGGTGCGTTGTTTATTGATCTGGACTTTTTCCCTGATGAGAAACCCTGGGAAGGCCCATATGAAATCGCGGGTTATAAAACCCTGCCTACGGTAAGTGGTGGTTTGGCGCAAATTCAACAAAAAGTCATCATGGCATTGGATAAGATCAATGGCATGCCGATAGAACCGGTTTTTGTTCAGGCAACGCAGACAATGGAAGAGAGCCGAAAAACCATTAAAACAGCCCAGAAAACAATGGATGAGTTAAACCGTATTCTTGCGAGTAAAGAAGCACAGGGGCTACCTAAAGATATACAAAATACATTACATGAGTTGAATCGCAGTATGCGGGGCATTCAGCCAGGCTCACCCGCTTATAGTCAATTGATGGATAATATGCAGCGGTTGGATCAGGTATTACGTGAATTGCAACCTATTTTGCAGACACTCAATAATAAGAGTAATGCCTTGGTATTTGAAGCAGAAGCGGTCAAAGATCCTGAACCTAAAAAGGCGCCTAACTGATGAAAAAATTGATGGCAAGATTGGCATTTTTTATCACTGCCAGTGTATTTATTGTTGGAAGTGGGCTTATTTCGGGGTGCAGCAGTCGTCAACCACAAAAAACCTATTATCAGTTACCGATCTTGACCCACTTAGCATCGGAAAAAGCGTCGGAAGGCAAGTTGGGGGCTAAACATGAACGGCAGCTATGGGTAAAAAGGGTTAACCTTTCTGACTATCTTGCTGCTCCCGGCATTGCGTATCAGACGGGAAAGGTGAGCTATATCAATGCGTCGAACCATTTATGGTCCAGCCCATTGCAACAACAATTACAACAAATATTGATCTCTGAACTGAGCGCGGCATTTCCACATCGTTTGGTGTCTGGGCAGGAATTAGAACCAGACGCAGATGCGTTGGATGTCACAATAACGGCTTTTCACGGGCGCTATGATGGTCAGGTATTGATTGAAGGTTACTGGCTATTGTCTAACCCAGATAAGGTAATTAAGCGGCCATTTAACCTTAAGCTGAAACAGGAAAAAGATGGCTATGCTGAATTAGTTCTTACTTTGGCAAAGGGTTATAGCCAGTTAGCCGAATCTATCGCCAGACAACTCTCTTTGCAACGTTAACAAGCCACCTCCGCCATCGCGGAGGTGCTCAGCATTGGCAACAGAGAAGTTGATAAACTTTTGGTTGCCAATGTGAATGGATTAAAAAGCACTGGTATCTTTAAACAAGCCTACTTTCAAATCAGTCGCAGTATAAATCAGTTTGCCATCGACCAGAACCTCACCATCAGCCAGTCCCATAATTAATTTGCGATTAATGACACGCTTAAAATTAATGCGATAGGTCACTTTCTTGGCCGTTGGTAATACTTGCCCGGTGAATTTGACTTCCCCAACACCGAGTGCGCGGCCTTTGCCTTCTCCGCCAACCCAGCCCAGGAAGAAACCCACAAGCTGCCACATGGCATCAAGGCCAAGGCAGCCCGGCATAACAGGATCATTGACAAAATGACAATCAAAAAACCACAACTCAGGGTTGATGTCGAGTTCAGCTTCGACATACCCCTTATCGTAAGTACCACCGGTTTCTGACATTTTCGTGATGCGATCCATCATCAGCATATTGCCAGAAGGCAGCGGTGGCCCATTCTCACCAAACAATTTACCTTGCCCGGAGGCGTGAAGTTCTTCTTTCGTGTAGGACTCTTGTTTTTTAAACATACTCTCAGGTTGCCTCATAATCGTGTAAGGCTAGAGAATAGCGTACACTTGTACGCTCAACAACTCCGATCAGATAACGATGGAGTTAACCTAGCCAGCGGAAAAACCATGGAAGTCGAGGTCGTTCTTGAATATTAGCCTGTGTAATGCGTTCACGTATCATGGCTAACAAGTGTTCTTTTTGTAGATCATTCTGTTGATCATGCTTTTGTAGGTCAGGATCATGCGGATCATAGTAGAGCATACCCGTTAACAGTGACGCAGCTTCAGAGACATGCTCAACCGCCCAAATATGAAATTGCCCATTTTTTACCGCATTAATAACATCTTGGTTCAGGCACAAATGTTGAATATTTGCGACTGGAATAATGACACCTTGATGGCCGGTTAGCTCGCGGTGGTGACATATGCGGAAGAAACCCTCAATTTTTTCATTAACGCCACCGATAGGCTGTACATAACCGAATTGATCCACCGCACCCGTCACGGCAATTTGCTGATCGATAGGCTGTTGTGACAAGGTGCTGATAAGGGCGCATAATTCGGCAAGTGACGCGCTGTCCCCATCTATTTCACCATAGGATTGTTCAAATACGATAGAAGCAGAGAACGGCTGTGGTTGATCTAATTTCAATTCAGAAATTAAATAAGCCTGCATAATCATCATGCCTTTTGCATGAATGTTGCCGCCTAACTCAACCTTACGTTCCACATCAACAAATTCCCCATCCCCTAAGTGCGCAACACAACTGATACGGGAAGGTTCTCCCAGTGGGGTAGGGTGCCCAGGATATTCGAGTACGGATAACCCATTGATTTGGCCGATAACTGAGCCTTGCGTATGAATCAATACCTGGCCTTTCAGAATTTCATCCATGCTGCGTTCAGCCAAATAGGCATGACGCCAGGTACGATTATCTTCTGCTTGTTGCAGAGAATGTTGAGTGATCCGTTGTTCCTGATGATAATGAGCCGCGGCTTCTAATTTTTGCTGTAACCATTGAATGTCCAGAGGCAACCGGCATTGATCTTCGGTGTAACGAACGGCGAGTTTAATTAATTCAGGCCAGGCATCGGCACTGAGTGGAGGTAAGTTTTGTTGTTGGATTATCCCATTAACGTACTGGCACCATACTGTCAAATCATCTTCTTCATGAAAAGGCATATCCAGCTCAAATTCGCCATACAATGCACTGCTTGCCAGTTCAGGCTCGATGGCCTGTAACTCTTCGAGACTGAGTCTGTCCCCGACCAAAACGAGACGCAGATCTAATTCCATTGAAGGGATCGGTAATGGGAGAGAACGGTTTTCATTGTGAGACAACCAATCAAAACGACGCTGAATCATCATCTGTTTGAGACGAACCCACATCAATGGCTGAGAAAGCAGGGTACGCAGAGGTAAAATCAAAACACCCCCATTTACCTGATGGATAAGACCCGGTTGCAGTTGAATGACCTCTTGATAGGTATAGAGATTGCCGAATAATTGCTCTGGTTCAATCCATTCACAGTAAGCAACGCGTTTGGTTGGCGCAAAAAGACCTTCTCCTGAAGAGTGCCAGGTAATGGTTTGATGCTCTGTCTGATAATAACCGCCAATATCTGGACAGTCTTTTGGCAACAAAGAGGAAATAGTATCGGATAAAAGAGACAGGTAAACATCACTCTCTTCTGCCTTTAACAGCATAAAAGGTTGACGCAGGGCGGTCTGGCAAAAAAGGGATAACCCACTGTGCAGCCTGGATTGAACCCTATCCACTGTGATAGGGGATAATTCCGCGGCAGAATTAAAGAGTGCCTGATAAGGCGCATTGTTTGGCTGTAATGCCTGCCAGTCTAGTTTTATATTCGTCAAAGTGATAGCTACGTCATAGTGTAAAAAAGGAAACATTTATTATACAAGATTAAGCCGTGAACCAACATGCCAGAATTTTGCAAGAAACGCCATTTGAGCCAGCGTTTTTATTACTTGTAAAATATGCCAATATTTGTGTTGCTATAGGCAAATTAAAGAAATAATTGCTATGCTTAATTTAAGTTACGCTGTCACTGAGAGATGAAATGAAATATCAACAATTGGAAAATCTGGAATGTGGCTGGAAATGGGCTTATTTGGCAAAGAAACATCGTGAAGGTGAGCTGATTACTAAATACATTGAAAAAAGTGCTGCACAAGATGCAGTCAATGAGTTAATGAATTTAGAAAGTGAGCCAGTCAAGGTACTAAAATGGATTTCCCGACATATGAATCCGGATTTATCCAACCGAATGAAGCAAACGATTCGGGCACGGCGTAAACGTCATTTTAATGCTGAACATCAACATTCACGTAAGAAATCTATTGATTTGGATTTTCATGTTTGGCAGCGGCTTTCAGCGCTCTCCCAGCGTCGCGGCAATACCCTGTCGGAAATGATCATCCAGCTATTGGAAGATGCTGAATATCGGGAAAAGTATACGCATCAAATGTCGAGTCTGAAACAGGATTTGGAAGCCATATTAGGGAAATAAGCTAACAAACAAATAGAAAAACAGCTAAAAAAAACCCCATTTAAAAATGGGGTTTTTGGTGGATCGATGATAGCAATATATCAGTGAGCTGCTTGTGGCTGAGTCACGACTTCAGTCGTACCCTGAATATTGATAATTACACGACGATCTGGCGCCAGACAGTCGATAAGTTTAGCGCGAACTTTAATGTTGTCACAGGTAGAGCCAGTGACGGGTTCTGTCTTACCGCGACCTTCTGCTTGAATGCTATTTTCTGGGATACCTTTAGCAACCAGATAATCTACAACAGATTGAGCACGTTTCTGAGACAGTGGCAGGTTATAGTTTTGGCTGCCGATGCGGTCAGTGTAACCGAGTACCACAACCTTGCCCTGAGTTGGGTCGATTTTAGCCAGCTGGTTATAAAGGTTGTCCAGTTCCTGTTGACCTTCTGCTTTCAGGGTAGATTTGTTGAAATTGAACAGAACATCAGAGCGTAGAGCAAAGCTCTTGCTTTCAACGATAGGAGCAGGGGCGACTGGAGGTGCGACTGGAGCCACCACTGGCACGGTTTCTTCATCTTGACCGAAACGGTAAGAAACACCCACACTCAGCAGACCATTATCTGGACGGGCGCCAACGGTAGTTGCATCACCGATATTGTTAACCCACTGATAGTCCACACGGGTCGCCAGATTTTTGGTCAGTGCATATTCAACACCAATTGCGGCCAGAGGAGAAACACCTGTGTCGTTGTTTTTCAGTCTGCGCTGGTCATTTGCACCTGTTCCAGCAACTGCATTGGCATTATAGGTTGCAGAGGAGTCCGCACGCCATACCATACCGCCAAGACGAGTATAAACATCCAGATTGTCCAGCACTGGGTAGCTCAGTTTAGTGGTCAGTTGAACGCCTTGAGCACGGAAAGCACCGTTATTAACGCTGCCCTTATAAGCGATACGGCCTAACCAATCGTAACCCAGTTCAAAGCCCAGGTATGGGTTTGCTTGATAACCGACATAAGCACCTGCACCCAATTGGTTTTTTTGGGCAGAGCCATTACCGATCTGGTCACTATAACCATTTCCGTAGAAATTTGCGTCATGGTATTGAGACCAACCCAGTTTAGCACCGGTATACCAGGTGTTGTCTTTTGGAGCTGCTTGAGCAGCAGTTGCGAAAGCTGCCACTGCCACTGCTATTGCGATAGCTGTCTTTTTCATTGTGTACGCCTCGTTATCATTCAAATAGGCAATTGGCTTTAAAAGCCTTATTGTTAGCCACTGGTTAAAATGTTCTGTTAGGTAACCATGCTTTAATCAGAAGATCTGTTCTGAAATATAAGCGCGGTAAGCACAACCCCCTAAACTGTGTAAAGTCTACAACGAAGTTAAAAAGTTACAAGTGCACTGTGACACATGACACAAAAATTTTAATTACCGGCTGACATAAAATAATTATTTTTGACGAACATTTACAATGCTTACAATATTAATATATTGATTTTCATTACAAACAATAATGATTGGCAATGGGTAGCTTATTTTTTATAAAAAATATTGGGATTAATCCTAATTTTAGTTAATGATGGTTTTAATCAATGATAGTAATTCGAGTGGATTTTTAGCCTATTTGTTTGTGGAGATTTTGTTTGTGAAAATTGAGGTAATAAATTTTGTGGGCGCATAATAAAGCCAAGAGTCATTCCTTTTTGTGCAGCGGCTTGTAGCGTATTTAATTGATATTCTGATAATTCGGGTAACCAGCCCAATACTACACTGTAATTACCACTCGCCAGCGCTTTTTCCATGGCACTCACCGAAGCGATAGGGCAAATTTGATTGAGTTGGACAACTTTATTTAGGGGCAGGTTGGCCTCCATTAACCACCGACGGCTTAATTTCTTATTAGGATTTACCCAAAGTAACCATCGCTCTTCTTTTCCTGATTGACGTAATAAAGGAAGAAGAATGTGATTAATGACAGCATGATGTTCACTGTAGATCAGCTCACTAACCACACCTTTTATCGGGTTTATCGGATGCGAAATGTATCGGGGTGGCTCTACAAAAGAGACTCTTTTCACGGTCATCCCAACCCTTGTTTTGTCTGTTTTATGTTCGTGCTCTGTTGTGCCGGCTGCTGTTGTTCTTTTCTCAGAGAGATATTTCCACGCTGTTCGGATGCTCATAATGTTCCTCGCCACAGGTCGCTGTTATGATATGCTGTATATTTATACAGTATAACGCTATTTGATTAAAAACAAGTCCCTTTTTTTCAAAGCGCTTCGCAAAAATTTACAGAAATTAGCATTTTCCTGACTTAACGATTGGCAGTTGGAAATAGATTGCGTATGGTTTTAATTAGTTGTTCTTGTTATCTATTTTATTAATAACAAGCATGATCAACCATTGCGTTGGAATGTGATTCATGGAGCGATAAAAATGTTGTTATCCGGAGATCGTTTTGCTCAATTGCAACATGGCGTATCTGCACTGGGCAAGATCAAGAAAAAATCTCAATTTGGGGGCATTGGGTTGCTAATCGATGGGATTTTATTTGCTATCAGTTCTGATGGAGAGTTTTATTTACGAGGTAATAGTCACGCCGAAGTATTATTTAAGGCCAGGGGAATGGAGAAATTTATTTACTCAAAAAGAGGAATACCTGTGACTTTACGGTATTATCGTGTTAGTGAATCACTTTGGCAGAATCAAAAACAGTTATCCGAATATGTAAATTTAGCCTATCAATACAGCATGAAAGAGATCATTGATAGACAGAAAATACCGATTAGGCTTAAAGATCTCCCTAATTTAGGGATCGCTTTAGAGAGGCAATTATGGAAAGTGGGTATCTCTAAAGTAGAAGAATTACGGATTGTGGGCGCAAAAGCGGCTTACCTCAAACTCCAGCAACAGAGGAAAAAAACCAACATCAATTTGTTATTTGCTTTGGCAGGGGCAATAGAAGGATGTCATGTTGCGGTATTACCCGAAAAATTGCGTGACGAATTAATTAGCTGGCACAGTGAATTGGTTTACCATAATTCAGATTCTTATTCATAATGATGACGTTTGGTGAATAGGGGCGTGGGCCCCTATTTTCTAATTTGATGCAATGGCTGAATGCTTTTGGGTAACTTGCTTTTCTACTATGGATTGAATGGTATGGCTTAATATTGCTGGGTCATGTGTAAAATCATGCAGGGAAATATGATGAACTTGAGCAATAACTGATAGCCCTTTTAGTAAATGGCTGGCAGCGTTATTAAACGGTTTTTCGGTGACCAATATAATTGGACGTCTTAAGGCAGAAGCCCAGCCTAATTCAATATGGGTGCCATCCGTCCTGATGAGTTGTTTCTGTTGTGGGCAGACGGGCAAAATGGCAACAAAAATATCACACTGTTCCATCCATTGGCGATCCCGTTGGGAAACTTCCTCTGGTGTATATAAGTGTGTTGTTCCGCCAAATTGCTCTGTACGATGGGCTGAAAAAACTTCTGCACCGAGTGATTCCAATTGGCAAATAGCAGATTTAATGTGAACTTGTAAATTATTGTCTAATACCCTGAGTCTTAATGCATGTTGAATAGGGCCGCCAATAAAAACTTTAAGATTAGAAAATAACATAGACATAGGGTTACCTCTTATGGAAATAAGATCTTGTGTTTATCAGAGTAAGTAATAATGATTTGTTTTTATACAAATATCATCAGGCTATTATTTGAATAAATTATACTTTTCATTATTGTGTTATATTTAGATTATGCTGTCATCTTTCAATTTTTGCTTGGAAAACCTATTTTCAATATAATCAACAATAATGTCATCTGCACTTTTTTGAATCATGTCATTTTCGGAAATGTCGCTTTGGAAAATATCGTGACAAAAATTGATGTTGTTTTTTTCTTTTGCAAGGAATTGGCTGATCATATCCATCGCTCGTTTTCTTTCTGTGGGGGTATTAATAAATAAGTCATTACATTTTTTAATTAACGCTAACCCCTCTTTCTCTGGCAAGTATAGAGGAATATCAGGGTAACCATATTCTGATTGCCATAAAAAACCGTGTTCATGACTATAATAATGTTGTAGATAAACGTCTAATTGTAATTGCTGACTATAATTTTGTGGTGGTAAGAAAAAAACATCTTTATTAAGAGCGACACACTCATAAAATGTGGTAAGACCAGGATTGGCTAATACTTTATGGGCACGGTGTAATTTTTGCAGAAAATCCTGCCTTGCAAAACAGCCAATATCAATATGAGGATGTGTTTTGGCAAACATTTCTGCCAGATTGACGATCGTTTTGCCTCCACCCGCAATAGTAATCTTGGTTTCCTGTTGCAAATAAGGAATAGACAATAGTTCTTTCAGAAAATGGTAATAAAAATCGGTGGTATCAGCATAGACGGTATCAATCCCCCCCAGTGTAATTAATACACCTTCTGGTGGATGGTCATCCGTCATACGTTCATCCATCATATATTGTTGCAGGGAGCTGTGAAGAATTGGGGGTATCACTTGATAAGTGCCGAGCTTATCTTGGAACCGTTCAATATTGCGTTCTATTCCGTGAAAATTCTGAATAAATGTTTTCTCGGTTTGGTGCAAATCGACCTGAAGATTATCCCACATCCAAAATAGCGTATCGATATAGATAATGGGAGTATCAAGTTTCGAGACGAAATTAATCGAATTAGGGTTAGTGTTGCTGATATACAAGTCTGCACCTGAAATAAGTTCAGCGTAGCGTGAAAGCTCGCTAACAGAAGTGGTATCACATTCATAAATGGCATCAAATAATCCGGATTTTTGGCCTAATTGCGAAGAAGTGAGTGTACCTAACAAAATAAATTTAGTACCTGATATGAATTTATTTCGACACTTTAATTTCTCCACCACATTTAACGTGGTGGAGATCGGGCCAAAACAGAATGGATCGGCGTCAAATATAATATAGGGAGAATTTTTCAACATGTTATGTTCTCATAAAGGAATATTTACATTTTCTATATCAAATTGTTTAGTATAAGGACAATATAAAAAAGTACTGCCATGAAGATGATTAAGATGCCATCGCCCGGAAAGATTGAGATCACTTGCCATTAAATGAGCCAGAAAAATATTATGCAAATTTTGATGGGAGACAATCACTCGCAGGGAAGACATTGAAATCTCATCACCCATTTGCATGATAAAACGATGGATTCTGTTGGCAGCATCCGTTACCTGTTCTGAGTCTTTGAAAGGCGAATCAAGGGGGGTATAGAGCAACCGATGGGCATAATCCTCACCATAACGACGTGGGATATCTGCCAGTTTCATGCCAATAAGCTCTTGCGGGAAGAATTCACAAAGTGCCTGCGTTTCTTGTAGTAAACAAGATTGATTGGCCGAACTGAGTGCGTGGGCAGTTTCCAGTGCCCGGCGTTGAGGTGAAGTGTAAATCGTTTGCCACGGTAGTTTCCCCAGTATTCGGATACCGATGTCTTTAGCCTGTTTGATGGAAGTCTCATCAAGGGCGATGACGTTATCTTCAGGGCAATAATCCAGATGATCCAATGGAATAATTTGTCCATGCCTGATCCACAGTATCTTTAGGGGAGGGATGGGGCCATTATAATGCATGCGTTCATCGACTTGATGGCTCGAAAGCCCAAAGGATTGCCAAAAACAATTGGCATTTTTGCCGACATCGGTTTCCAGATGAACCTGAGTGGCGCCGTGGCGACGCCCCCATTGCAACATGGCGTGCCATAATCCATGACCTAGCTTTTGGCGTTGGTACTCATCCCTGATATAAAATTCAGCAATATTCAGGGTGACTTTTTCTTCTCGTTCAAGTTCTTCCCGCTCAAGATATACATTGGCTAATCCCGCCAATTGCCCGGTATTCAGTAACAAAAACAGCCCCCTGTCACCTTGCAGGATGCGTTGCTCAAGGGCCATATGGTTCTCTTTTGCTATCTTCTCTTCTGACAGATCCCCAAAAACGTCCGGCCAATGGCGTTGAAAATATTCGCCATAAAGATGAAGAAATGAATCCCACAAGGGAGATTGAGGGATAACTTGTTTGAGTTCTAACATTTTACTGACTCCATTCAACTCTGGGTGAACTAAACATCAACATGACTTTCTCACACCATTGGTGATAATTTTCGCTGGAAAGCCCTTTTTCTTGCCGGGGTTCAGCGAGTAATGGCTGAACCAGTCCCTGATGTTGAAGTAATGTTTGCACAGAAGGAGAGCATTTCTCCCAATCCAATACCGTGCGGTAGGGACTTGATTGATAAGCCGCGTACAGTGAGGCATGGTGAATATTATCTTCAATGGCATGGCATTTTAGCTGATCTCTCAATACCGCAAATTTTTCTTCGGCGGCGGTATAAAAAGCCGTGAAAATATTTCTGACCGAGGAGGGAATCGTCTCCCTGTTTGTTAGGCGAAGGCGTAATGCCCCGCCAGTGCGGATAAGTTTATTGCCGTTGAAAGAATAATAGGCAGCATCAACATGCAGGATCTCCTGTAGGCAATCTTTCCTGCCATAGCCTTGGGAAAGATCCAGAAACACATGAGCATGGTGGCTGTTTTGCGTTTGCTGCAAAAATGCCAGGCATTGCGGATCGATATAACCTAAAGGGTGGGCGAGAAGTATGGCACAAGGTTGTGGCAGGGCATTTAGCATGTCCATCATAGCTTGGATATCCGCTTGCAAAACCACGCTGGCCTGTTTTGGCGGCAAAACAGGGTAAAAGTGCGGTTGCCAATGAGCGGCGTGAGCGGATTCAACCATACTCTGACATATCCACTCCGGCATCAGGCAGTCACCTTGGGGCGCTATAGCCTGTAGATCTGCACGGAAAAGATCCCGTACCGAGTCACCATAGTGAATGATATTTTCCGAAAACGGGTTATTGCGGTCAGCTATCATGGTGTGATCCTGAGATGAAGCCGTTCAATATACCGGTTGGCTAATTGGTCATAGAATTCACTGTTTCTGCCCCAGAGATCAATCTGAAGGCCAGTGTAAGGGCAGTAAAGCATCTCGAGATGATCCATCAGACAATGAATTCCCATCAGGCTTTCCCGGCCTTGATAACTGCAACCCCATTTAGCGGCATACCATTGACCCGCACCGTCATTTAGCATCAATGACCAGGCACCGGGCGTACCCGTTTCATCATAAGTGACAGCCAGATGGTATTGGTGACTTTTGGCTAACAGGCCGGGGAGATACTGGAGATCTTCACGGTTCAGGCTGCGCATATCACTTTGCTGAGTGGTTTTCCAGCTTCTGGCATCGACATATAAGGCATCTTGCCAGAGTTGCTCAATTTGCCCTGAGGTGCTGTAACGAGTGACGGTATTGTAGCTACGCGCTTTTTTCAGGCTGCGTTTTAATCGTGTCGAATGTTGGGGCAAAAAGTCAGCTACAGTTGTTTGCGGCGGGATGTTGACAACGGGAGCTAACCATTGGCTCTCTGCATGGCACTGTAATCCATGCTGCTGCGCTAAATGATGTAAATAGCGGTAGGCATGGGATTCAGCATTCAAATAGTTAAATACAATGGATTGGGATTGCTGCTGTAAAAAAGCGAGCAATTCTGTTTCTTCTTTCGCCGTAAAAGTAAAATCAAAGAAAGTATTGCTTTGCCACTGCTGGTGGCCTTCTTGCCAGACCAGATCAATATGCTTAAAACGCTTAAGTTCCGGGTAACGCAGCGCCGTTCCCAGACGCCATAAATGGGAAGCGGTTGGATTAGCGAAACCGTTAACTGGCGCAGATTGCTGCATAATCGCCTGGCTTATCCGTGCCACAATTCTGTCTGTCGAATATTTCGCGCTATCCAGCAAAATTTCATCAGGTAACGTGTCATTCCACAAACTATCCTGAGCGACTTCTCTGATCCGGGAAGCAGGCAAACGATCGTCGATCGCGCGTTCCTGATTACGGGTAATCAGTGTTGCTTCCTGTGCAACCAGCCGATAATGCAGAATGCGGACATTTTTTCGGCTAAACAGGCCATGAATAGCGTCAATCTCTTCGGGATAAATAAATACGCCATCCAGAATAATCAGATCACTACCAGCATCAAGGCAATCATCAGCCACCTTTAAGAGTCGCAAGGTATCTTCCAGAATAATTTTTTGCGTCAGGTATGATCGTGGTTCAACGAAATGGTGAAAGGTATCCCACGGCAAATAGGATACCGTTAACCCCTGTGCCAACATGGCTTCTTTCAATTGGTGACACGTAGTGGATTTGCCACTTGCCGGTGTTCCCCTAATAACCACAACGGTCTTACGCTTCATCGCCCAATACCTTTATTACTTAAAACGTTTATTACTCAAAACGTTCATTGTCCAAAACCTTGGCTTGCCAACCCTGCATAATATCGACAATAGAATGTGGGTTAAAGATAGCCTGATAGTAATCCTCATGACCTATTTTAGCGGCACGATGGATGATCTGTTTGGCGGTTAGACGCAATTCGATTTTATGATTGCTATTACCCAAACACATTTCTTTACCTTGAGTATTGGGTGCCGGGTGGTAAAGCCATAGGTTGCAATTTTGTCCAAGCGCATGAGAGTAAATCTGGATGGCTTTTTGTTGCGTAGTATTTTCCACAAACAAGGCTTGTTGTGGGGGAATACCCAGGGCCGCGTTGAGAAATTCGGGGGTATAAAGGCTAATATTGCGGTAATACACCTCCAGCATCATTTGCTCTTCATCGGTTCCCTGCGGATAAGTGGCATCCGGTTTTTGGGCATAAAGGCCATATAGCCTTGATGGTGGCAAAACCGTCTTGATATGGGGAACCCAATGATCAATATGCTGGCGGATTTTATCCTCAGAGGTGTCTATCCAATAAATGGGAGGTAAAGGCATATTCAGTTGTTCCAACGTATAAATAATGCCGGCTTCCAGCCACTCCCTCATTACCGTATGGTTGGCCTGTTCAGGATCAAAATGCAATAAATCGGCCATCATGAGCGCTTCATGAGACTGAAAATAGAGATAAACTGGGACATTGTGTTGTGAAGCGATGATTGCTGGTAGCAGGGAATCGATCAAATCCTGTAGAGAAAGCCGGGCGGGGACACCTTTAGCGTAACAGATACAAGAGCCTCCCAACACAGATTGGACTGGCTGATTATGATTGCCAAGTTGGGTGAAAAAGTCATTGTCCAAGATCATGCTGGCTTTCCTCCCATTACCCACTGTAAGACATTTTCATAAATTGCGTTATCAATAGGCACGGGCAGACAAATGCGATCCGCCACAATCGCAGGGTGCTTCGTTAAGGCGGGTACAGGGAGCGGATCTGGGTGCAGGCTCCAGGGGAAATGGTCAGAGTAGGGTGAAAGTTGATTTTTTATAATCGGGTGATTAGCCAAATCCCAGGCTTTCCAATCATATAGCAGGGTTGAATTGGAACGTTCGGCGGGCAATTTGCTGCGTTTTAGCCAGACAGAGACGGGGATCGTCCCTTCCGGGCGTGGAATCACCCAATCTGTAGGCAAATATTGCAGGATTTCTTGATAACGTTTGATTAATAAGGTGCGAAACTGTTCGATATTCTCCAATTGGTCAATCAGCAAGGTAGCTTGTATTTCGTTGAACTTATTGTTGTCACCAAAACCAATACTTTTGCTCCAATCTGGATAGCCTTCTGCGGTACGTTCCGCGCCGTGGTCAGTCATCATGCAGGCATTGATAAACAGAGGGTGATTTTTGGCAATCAGTAAACCGCCTTCACCGCTGCTGATTAATTTATTGGCCTGAAAACTGAAACAACCATACTCACCAAACGTGCCGACAGGCTGATGTTGGTATTTCACTCCCATCGCTTGTGCGCAGTCTTCAATCAGGTACACATGATATTGTTGGCAAATTTGGGCGATTTCAGCAATTGAAGCGGGAGTCCCTTCCAAATGAACGGCAATGACCGCCAGAGGTTTTGTTTCCATTTGATTTAATGTGCGTTTTAGCGCTTTTGGGCACATCATGCCATTGTTATCGACATCAACAAGAATAGGAATTAATCCACAACTCAGTACAGCATTGGCCGTCGCGATAAATGAAATAGAAGGAATGAGCACCCATTGCCCTATTTTGGGTCTGAGCCCAAGCAGCGCAGCCTTAAGCGCAACAGTCCCATTGGTGACTAGCATGGTGTGTTGGGTATGCAGGATATTTTGTAATAACGTTTCTGCCTGAAAGCAATATTGGCTCTCTGTGGCATACCTGAACACCGCTTTATTATCAAGGACAGTTTGCAAGCGGATTTGCACATTATCAGCAATTTTGGTGTTACCGAGATAAGGTCTAAGATATGACATATTATTATCCTAATAACGAATAGACTTATTAATATCACCTGCGCCAATGATGCACTGGAGCAGGGACTTTATTTATTTGAATGATGAAGTAAACAGCGATTGCAATCAGTAAAAATAGGGAGAAACCAACCACCGGTAAAAAATATTGGCTGGAGTCAGGTGCAATGGATACGGTGATTGCCGCTATTGGGAATGAGAAATTCATCGTGACCTGAAATAAAGAAAATAACCGGCCTTGTTGCATTTCCAACCCTTTTTGATAAATGGTGTTGGTAATTAATACATTAAAATAAATTATTGCAATGTTATAGAGAAAATAGAAAAAGGATTTTGCATAAAATGTATGTAGTTGAAAAAACAGAATGCCAAAAATAAACAAATTAATAAATATTGTAATGGGATAACGCTGGATACGGCTATTAACGCGGGTTTTATTGAGTAAGGTTGTACAGAAAATCGGGATCAGGGCACTAAGTAAATAGAACAGGGTGACCAGCCCATAACTTTTATTCGCCAAACTTTCCATGACAACAACGGGCAGTGCCACCATCAGAAACGCATTAGCGAAAATGGTAAAGACAACAGCAATGGCCAAAGTTTTATAATAGCGCTGTTGAAATACAGAACGTAGCCCACCGGTTAATTGAGATCTTTGTGCTGCTGTACGTTTTACCTGCATTTTCATCATAAGATAGCAGATATAGAAATAAGGGAGCAGGGAAAATAATTTGATTGCCACAATCGTATCTATCCCTTGTGTAATCCCCAGTAAAGCCCCCAAGCCGGGGCCGAGGGCGGAAATAAGCGAAGTGGCAATAACAATATAGAGAGAGACATTTAAATGTTGACCACCTTGTTGCTCTGCCCAGTCATTAAGTTCATGCCAGGCAACACGTGACCACGGAATTTCATAGGCAAAAAGAAATTCTAATATGGCAATAAATAAAAGTAGCATAATAGGCGGAAATGCGATTTTACTCACTAACAATATCAATAATAATAAGGTGCTAAAGATTTCAATCAACAATATAACAATACGAAACTGCCAAATATCTGTGGCATAATCGATTTTATAACCCCATAACAAAGCACCCATAGAGGCAAATAAAAATATGATACCCATATTGGCATAATAGTAGGTCATTGGTGTACTATCAGATAATAATATATAGGGGTATCCGACAGCAAGAATACTTGAGCCAACACCATTAATAATTAAAGAAATGAGAAACAGACTTCTTATCATCGTATTAATCTTTTTTTAGGGTTGTATAATGAAATTTATCTTTATAATTTTCTAAATATTGCAGACAGGTATATTCACTTTTAGCAGAGCAAATAATATAGCCCATTTTTTCAGTATAATGGGTGTTGGAGAAATAACTGCCGGTTTGCGCATATTGTTCCCATTCAATAGCATGCTCATCAATAATTTCTTTTATGGGTGTTATGGCGTCTACCTTTCCCATCGGGGGATTAAAAATGATCATGCCAATACAATGGGGATCGGCATGCCCTGTGGCGAGAGAAGGCACGTTACCAATCGAAGCCGGGGAAATCAACGCTTTGATAAAGACATCAAAGGCATGTCTATGATTGGCTTGTGCATGAAGATCGAATAGCCTGAGTCCGGGCGGACGCGATGCGGTTTCGCAAAGTATCAGATTATCAGTATTTTCCTCAATAAAAATCTCAGTATGGGTAAAACCGTATTCGAGGTTGAATGCCTGCAATACCCGCCGGTTAAATTCAAACAGCCTATGGCTGTCCGGAGAATCCGGCAGCATGGTATGCCACATAAAATGGCCGGTTTCGGTTTGGTCGGCAGGGAGCAATGAACAAGCGTAAACACCGATGCCTTGATAGAGTATCTTATGCCGGAAGACGGCGGTATCAACATGCAGTAACTGGCCTTGGATTTTTTCTTCAACCAGATACGCTTCCGGGGCATCAAGTGCCTGCAATGCACAGAGCAAAGAAGTGCGGTCTGAATAGGCGGTAACACCCATCGATCCCCAAAATGAGCGGGGTTTGACAATAAAACCGGCTTGGTTGCCTTTGTGTTTGGCGGCATTCTCGACTGATTCGGTAAACGCCTCAAAATGTTCAGGGGAGATGAGCATTTCTGACGCCAGCGTGAATTTTGGGCAATAAAGCCCCTGTTCATTGGCAATCTTGCGCATTATCCACTTATCTCTAAATGATCGGGCAACCTCAATAAGATGGGTATCATGGTTAATATGCGCTGCCACAGTCGCCATCAATTCAACATGCAGCTCAGAAAAAGCCATAAAATAGTCGATGTGAATGGGAGCGGTAATCATTGACAGGTTTTTTTTGACCTGTTTCAGCGCCTCGATTATTTTTTTATCGGCATGGTTAACCAACGGATCATCAATTACTAAATAGGCCAGCGCGAATGAACAATCCGTTGAATCCAGCCATTTTCTCTTAATCAACAGAATCATATTTACATTATGTTGATAGCATAATTGAATAAAGCGTTCACTGTCTTTAATATCCGGCATACAGAAAATCGTCGGCTGCCCGCAATGAAAACTCACCTGATTATTGATATGAATTTCTAGAGACATCGTTTTACCTTAATCTATTGGCAGGATCACAGCCTTTAATACAATCGCAGGTGATGACGGGATACATTTTTTTGCGAAACAGTGAGAACTTATCGCCATGCCAAATATCGTGCAGTGAATCGTCCAGAACATTGCCCATAATATATTGATCAGGATTTGGCCGATACATCGTCGTATCGCAAGGGTAAACATTTCCTGTTACGGCATCAATGAATAGTGTTGTCAGTGGGATCGCACAGGCTTTTTTGCTGGAAGCGTTATAATTCCCTATTTCGGCGCGGGAATAATCGTCTTCATTGCGGCCGAAAATTTCGTAATTGGCATCCATAAATAAATGGCGTGAAATCTGTTTATTTTCCAGCAGGGTAGTTATTCTCTGCATAAATAATTTAATTTGCACTGTATTTAAAAACAGCAGAGGATAATCTTTAATCGGGATCAGATTAACACCATCAACGCCCAATTCAGCCATTTTAAGCAAAAACTTATCAATAGTGTCATAATTTAGTGAAGTCACCACATGGTTGACAACAATAATCGAAGCTGGTATTTCCCGCTTAATATATGCCATTGCATCATAAAGGTTATTTGTTAACCAACGAATGCCACGTGATTCCCCATTTTTTTCAGGTTCGACATGATCAATGGAAATATAAAATTTTCTGACGAGATGGCTTTTGTCTTGTATCCGATTGAAGATCTTTTTTGATAACGCTGTTCCATTGGTGGTAATGGAAATCGGTGTATTTTTATTACCATCCAGAATAGCCAGAAAATCTTTTGATAAAAAGGCTTCACCCCCATGAATATTGACTTCCTGTGGTGAAAGCGCCTCCAGCTCTTGCCAGAGTTTAACCATGTCTATTTGTTTGTGTGCATCAATTTGGGCGGTTTGCCAGACATCGCAAAATTCGCAACGTGCATTACAAATATTATTGATACGTATAAACGCATAGTTAAGTTTAGGTACAGCAAACAGCCTTTCCGGATCCAGACCGATAGGGTATTTCGCAATAGCAATTGTCTCTTCCATATTATTTTCCACGTGATTATAAATTCAAAAGTGATAATTCTTATTATTAATAGAAATTAAAATGAATATAATTGGTTTTTATTTTTATAGATTTGCGACTTTACAGCAGTTTTACATATGGTCAATATCAAAAATGAGGGCTGGTGATATTAATATTTGTAAATATCAATTTTTATTGTAAATTAATGAAATTTTCATTTATATTATTTATGTAATAATGTTTTTTAACAGCGTTTATCAAATTATCGCGGCAAATCATCCCATAATATCATCAGGGGCGGGATCGCCCCTGAAGAAAGTTTATTTATGTGGCTCTTGCTCACTAATCTGTTTTTTCAAGCAAATCAATTCCGGTAACAGCTCAATCAGTAATCCTATTTGTTGCAATATCAACTGAATTTTATTGTGACTTTCAGAAGGTGCCAGATTGATTTTCTCCAGTAAATGATTCACCTCGGCTTGCCATCTATCATCATTTATCTGACCTTGCTGTAAGGCAGATTCAACATAGCAGATGGCATGATTCAGGATTTCTAACATGGCAGGATCATTGAGTTTATCGCGATGGGCGCCTAAGGCAGAAATATAACTTAACATGGTGTGATTAAGGCACAGTAAACGGAAAGCGGCTTCTTGGGAAATACGATCGTTTTTTGGCTCTGATGCCATATTTGAGATTACGGATGCCAGTTCAGCATCACAATTGTGGGCGTCACGACGGGCGATGCGATAATTCAGGCTATTGCTTTTGCCGTGGTGATATTGCCTTAAAATCGCACTCAGATAGCGGCAATTGGCCTCCATTGTTCGGGTAATGACCTGGGGCAATTGATGGAACTTCCAATCTGGCCAGATGAAACTGACGGCAAGTAAGGCAATTCCACAGCCGATTAAGGTATCGATAATTCTCGGCAATGCCACTTCAAACCCTTCGCCTAATAAATTGAAACTCAGTAATACCAGCAACGTAATAAATAGCGTGGCATGGGCATATTGGCTATTACGAAAGGCAAAGAACAGCAGGCCGGAAATAACAATCAACACTAATTGACCTTCAATAGCAGGGACAAAGAAGAGAATTGGCAGGCCAATTAAAATCCCCGCCAGTGTGCCAATAACACGCAGGGCCAGACGGCGGCGGGTGGCGCTATAATTCGGCTGGCAGACAAATAAACTGGTTAGCAAAATCCAATAACCGCGCTGTAAATCAAATAGCTGAATAATCGCATAGCCGGTACACAGCAGGGCGGACATGCGGATCGCATGGCGGAACAGGGCCGATTTGGGTGTCAGGTTACTTTTGATCCTAAACCCGATATCCCGCCAGCCAGTGAGCGCTTCCTCGGATAACTGGGTCTCTTCTTGTTTATCTTTTGCAGGGATATTTTGAGAAAGAAGCTCTTGATCCGAACCTAATCCGGCTAATTGGGCATCAATGGCACGCAGGTTTTTCAATAAATTATCCAATGCCATTATCTTAGCATCCGTGCCTTGCTTACTTTTTAAACGCTCAATAGAGCTTTCAAGATAGCTGAATGCGTTTTCAAAGCGTGGGTTATGTTGATATTGTTCACGCAGGATAATCGATTGTGAAACTTGTTCGCATGCCCTGGCCTGCATGGAAAGCAATCGCTGAACGCGGAACATAATATCGCTGTGGCGAAACACCTCTCTCAGTTTTTGATACTGAATATGGGATGAACTGGCGCGTTCATGGATATCTTGGGCAACAAAATAATAATGCAACGTATGGCGCGTACCCCGTTGCCCCCTATCGCCCCTTAAGCGGCTTAACAACGAACTCTTGGCCTGATTGAGCGTGGTGACTAATGCACTGTTTGCCATCGCAACATCAAACACCGCGTGTTTATATTCCTCAACTTCGGAATCGGGATCAAACAGGCTGGTTTTCGCATAGAGATAGGCTGAAAGTTGCTGGTAACAGCGTGCCAGATTTTCTTGCAAGGGACGAATAGGAAATAATAAATGTCCGGTCAATGTCAGTAAGTTATACCAGATTGCCCCGGTAAGCAGTAATAAAGGCTGTTGATACCAGAGAGGAAAGATTGATGAACCCAGCATGGTATAAATGGCAATGAGCAAAGCCCCAAAAGCGATGGTGGCGTAGCGTTGCCCCAAGGCACCAAGCAGGATAAGGCCACACGTGGACAGGGCTAAACCGGGCATAAAAAGCCACGGATACGGAAACAGCAGGGTAATAGACGCGGAAGCAACAAAGAACGAAATTAAAGTAATGATGAGGTTGCGAAGTCGTCCAACCAGACGGTCATCCAGATCGGTTAATGCGGCCGCAACGACTCCCAGCAGCAACGGAATAGTTATTTTAAGCTCTTCCCCTAATAGCCAGGGAATAAGCGTGGTTCCTGTTAGTGCAATGAATATACGGATATAATAAAGGGTGTGACTGTGATACAGAAAATGGCGGGAGCTGGATAAAACCGTTCGCACAAAATACCCCTAACAACATTTACGTGATGAAGTAGTTCAACAATTTTCAGGTACGGTGCCACGACAATGGAACTAAAATCAACACAAATTGGCCAACGTTTTGCTCAACACCCTTATAATCGGGTGCGTTTGCTTAATGCGGGTATTGAAGTTAGCGGTGATAAACACCGGTACCTTATTCCCTTTAATCAATTAATTGCTATTCAGTGTAAGCGAGGGATTGTTTGGGGGGAACTGGAATTTGAATTACCAGAAGGCAAAGTGGTTCGTCTGCACGGCACGGAATGGCAGCAAACACAACATTTTTACCATGATTTATTAAAGGAATGGCAAAAATGGAGCCTCGAGATGAGTGATGTCAGTGCGGGTGTCTTGGCAAATCAAGTCAATGAACTAGATAAAATCAAACAACAAAACCGTTGGTTGAAAAGCGAAGATTTAGCTTCTGTGCGGCAACAAATCGAGGAAACCTTTCAGGCTTTGCCTTTGCCATTACAACGAATTGAGCAATTTGAACATTGTCGTGGCAATTATAAGATTTGTCTGGATTGGTTAGAGCAGGGGGAAAAAATAATTCACACCCTGAATCAGCAATGGGAAGATCGCATGCTGGTGCAACATGGACAATTTTTCCAGACATTTTTCCAACCAATCGAAACATCATCCCTTAATCGTTCACAGTGTCAGGCCGTGATTAATGGTGAACAACATATTCTGGTATTGGCGGGGGCGGGCAGTGGGAAAACCGCTGTTTTGGTGGCGCGCGCGGGATGGTTATTGTTACGCCAACAAGCCCTTCCTGAACAAATTTTGTTGCTGGCTTTTGATCGTCAGGCCGCCGATAAAATGAATAAACGTATTCAGGCTCATTTGGCAACAAAAGAAATAAAAGCCAGCACATTTGATGCCTTGGCATTGCATATTATTCAGCGAGGCAGCAATAAGTCACCGAAAATTAGCGAGCTGGAAACTGATGACCAAAAACGCCGTGATTTTATTATTCAGGAATGGCAAAAACAGTGCAGAGAAAAAAAAGCCCAGGTTAAAGGTTGGCGAGAATGGTTGAGCGAAGAATGGGATTGGCCATTACCCGAAGGTGAATATTGGCATGATAAGTCATTGACGACGCGCTTATCGGTCCATCTGGAACGTTGGCTGGCGCTAATACGTATGCAAGGCGGCAGTCAAAAAGAGATGATTGAACAGGCGCCTGCTGCTTATAGTGATATATTGCAGAAACGTCTGCGGCTTATGGCACCGTTGCTGAAAGCCTGGAGATCTGCATTGAAATCGGAAGGTGCCGTTGATTTTGTTGGTTTGGTTCATCAGGCAGTGAATATTTTACAGAAAGATCGATTTATTAGCCCGTGGAAACATATTCTGGTGGATGAATTTCAAGATATTTCCCCCTTGAGAATGAAATTATTAACCGCATTGAAAGCACAAAATAAGCGAACCCATCTCTTTGCGGTGGGAGATGATTGTCAGGCAATCTATCGTTTTAGTGCGGCTGAATTAACGTTAACGACGGTATTTTCAACTTATTTTGGCAACGGAGTGAAATGTATATTGGATACAACTTATCGTTTCAATGACCGTATTGGAGAAATAGCTAACCAATTTATCCAACAAAATCCTTATCAATTAAAGAAACCGCTCAATAGCCAGACCAAAGGGAATAAAAAATCGGTTGTGATTTTACCGCAAGAGCAATTGGAAGCATTGCTGAATAAAATGAGTGGTTATGTTACCCGGCAGGAAACTATCTTATTATTGGCGCGTTATCACTATCTCAAACCCGAATTATTGAAAAAAGCGCCGACTCGCTGGCCAAATTTGAAAATTGAATTTATGACCATTCACGCCGCTAAAGGGCAGCAAGCGGATTATGTCATTATTTTGGGATTGCAGCAGGGCGAAAACGCTTTTCCGGCACCAGAAAGAGGCTCCGTGATGGAACAGGTTTTATTGCCGCCACCTGAGGATTACCCTGATGCACAAGAACGTCGTCTTTTATACGTCGCATTGACGCGGGCAAAAAAGCAGGTTTGGTTAATGCAGGAGCCGAAAAATCCATCAATTTTTATTCATCAATTGGCGCAATTGGGCGTTCCGATTCAACGCAAACCGTAAGCGTAAAAAAACGCAAGTTACAAGATACCTGACACAGGGGATATGGGAGGTTAAATGAAAGAGCAATATATGGCCGATATACTGGGAAAAGTTAAAACCATTGCGTTAGTCGGAGCGAGCGAGAAAACGCATCGCCCAAGTTATAAGGTGATGGAATATTTATTGGATCAGGGATATAACGTTATTCCTGTCAGCCCTAAATTGGCGGGACAAACTTTATTAAATCAGCCTGTTGTGAGCCAATTATCTGATATTAAACAGCCTGTTGATATGGTTGATGTCTTTCGCAATGCGGAAGCCGTCTATGGCGTTGCGCAGGAAGCTATCGCCATTGGCGCGAAAGTGCTTTGGTTACAACAAGGCATTATCAATGAAGAAGCCAGATTATTAGCAGAAAACGCAGGACTGGACGTTGTGATGGATCGTTGCCCAAAAATTGAAATCCCGCGGTTGGGGCTGGAAAAGTGAATAAGGCGGCGATGGGTGAATGATTCACCACCTTACTGTTATGATTTGGATAACGGTAATAAACGCATTTAATTTCGTAGTCGCGGAGCTTGCAATTGACTGCGGATAGATTCGGCCAACTCATCCAGAGAAGATTGTTCTGGATGCTCATCCGATGTTTCGTAAGTCAATTGAGCTTCTGCCAAATAAGTATGGATAGGTTGTCCATCATCATCTTCCATTACAACGTGATACCACGGCGCAGAACGTAAAGTCGCATTAGATGCAATATCATTTTCCTGCGGTTGCTCTAAAGAATATTCTGCATCAATATCGACAATAACCCCCAAGTAACCCAGCAAGCTATGTCGTACTTGCTGGCCGATACCGAATTTGCTGGCGATCATCATAGTCACCTCCAAAGAAACTTTGCAATGACTCTTATATAGGGACAGTAAGGTAAATTTCAAGCGCACATCCGGTAGCGGTAGCCGGAATTTCTGCATGATTTTTGAAACCAAGATGACATGTGACCGCCACCTCACAATTTCAGGTTAGCTGTTGCGTATATAAAATACAATATCAAAAGTGGGATTAGCATTTTTAAAGTGCTTACCATCTTATCTGGGGGGAATGTAACGATGACTAAATACAGCGTGACTATTTATGTCTACGGAAGAGTACAGGGAGTGGGGTTCCGTTATCACACTTACCGTTGGGCAAAGAAAAACAAGTTGGTGGGATATGTCCGCAATAGGGATGACGGAAGTGTTAAAATTGTCGCGAGTGGCAATGATATGCAAATCAAAATGTTAACACATTGGCTGGAGCAGGGCGGGCCACCGAGTGCCAAAATAGAACATTTTAGATCTCAGCTTTGTCAAGCAGAAGAGATGAGTGATTTTAGCATCCGTCACTAATGACGGATGAATCGATCAAATACATTTAACGGGTTTCGGAAGGCCGGCAATTTTAGTTGCCTGTTTTGCCGGCCCTTTAGGAAATAGGCGATAAAGGTAACGGCTATTGCCTTTTTCCTCACCATATTTTTGCGAGATGGCTTTGACTAACATACGAATAGCGGGCGAAGTATTAAATTCTTCATAGAATTCACGTACAAAACGTATCACTTCCCAATGCTGTTCGGTTAGCGTGATCGCCTCTTGCCCGGCAATAACAGGTGCCATGGCTTCTTGCCAATCACGGTAATTTTTTAGATAACCTTGTGCGTCCGTTTTGATTTCACGACCTTCAAATACCAACATAACTTTTTTACCATCCAATAACGATGGCCGCAATTTAGCAAAAATAACCATTATTCCCAAGAAAGATTACCCAAGGTGCTGAATAAGTAGACCAATAGACCGTATTGTGAGTAAATTAACGGCAGTTGAGCCGATAAATACTTTACATTGGGAATAGTGATGTTTATAGTGCTCGACATCGCGGAGGGGTGGCCGAGCGGCTGAAGGCAGCGGTCTTGAAAACCGCCGATGGGAAACCATCCGAGAGTTCGAATCTCTCCTCCTCCGCCATTAACACTTCTCCCAACGTCTCTTCAAGTCTACTTTTCTTAGTAAAATCAATAAATAGCCATAACTCCCAGTCTCCTAACATCTCCTGAAAGCGACATGAAATTGTGTATAGTTTTTCCTATACACACGGGGGAAATGATGAAGCTAACAGACGTGGCAATTAAGCGAGCTAAGCCAGAAGCAAAGTCTTATACGCTGTCTGATGGAAATGGGCTTTGGTTATTGGTGGAACCGAACGGATCTAGGGGTTGGCGATTCCGTTATCGTTTTGAAGGTAAGCAGAAGATGCTATCTTTAGGTATTTACCCTGAAGTGCCTTTAGCGGAAGCAAGGAAAAGAACCGCAGAGTGTCGCTCTATGATTGCTGGTGGCATTAACCCTTCTGAGGATAGAAAAAGGCAGAAACGAGAAAGTATTATTATGTCAGAGAATACTTTCGAGAAAATTACTCGTGAATAGTATGAAAAGCGCAAAGACAGATGGTCAGCAGGATACCGGGCTGACATGATGAGTGCTTTTGAGAATGATGTCTTTCCTTATATTGGCAATAGACCAATAGCGGATATAAAACCCTTAGAATTACTTGATGTTCTTTCGGGAATGGAAAAGCGTGGAGCGACTGAAAAAATTAAAAAAAGTTCGCCAGCACTGTGGGGAGGTTTGGAAATACGCAATTATAACGTGTACTAGCTCAGACCTGACCTGACAGTTACCGGTTATTTATACAGGTGTCTGTCAGGTTAAATCTGGTTCAGATTTTTTTCTGTCCAGATGCGTTTTCCATCCAGTAACGTTTCCATTGGCGTTCGCCCACAGCACATTTTGCAGCCTGTCCATGTCACCGTAAAGTTTCTTGCGGAACGTCACCTGATAAAACGCTTGTAAAATCGTTTTATGGAAGCGTTCACAGATACCATTTGTTTGCGGGGGCATCGACATAGATTCCTGTTTCCCCGCAACAACAATTGATGATTGATCAGTCAGGATTTGTTGTACGCCCAGTATGATCGCACGTAAGCCCGAACCGCAAGCTGATTGACTAAATATGCGGTAGTCTTTTCTGGAAGACCAACTTTGTCTACTTCATGTTCACTAATTTGAGCCTGCTTAATCGCAGCTTTAATAGCGGCAGCACCCAATGAATGAGCCGGTACTTTTGAAAGACTTCCGTTGGAGCTTCCAATTGGAGTACGTGCTGCACCTACCACCACTACAGATTTTGGTGACGTAAATTTGACAGAATGAGACATCTGATTGATTTCCATATATATTGAAAGGGTAATTATCCTTAACTATTTAGAAGGCTTTGAGTCGCATCTGGATAGCGATTGCCAATAGCCATATTTTGTGAAAATGCACTGGAGAGTTCATCAAACACGCCTTGTGGAATATTTATGTCTACCGCTTTCACATTTTCCTCAAGATATTTCCTACGCTTGGTGCCCGGAATAGGGACAATATTCTCGCCTCGAGAAAGAACCCAAGCAAGTGCAAGTTGTGCCGGTGTACATCCAACTTGGTGAGAGAGTGTTTTGACAATGTTGACCAGTGCAAGGTCATATACTAATGAAATGGACACCTCCCCAAAACGGCTTCAGTGAGCCATGCTGAATACATCAGCAAAAATATGAAGAGGTGTCCAATGGAACAAGTTATCGGAATTGATCTGGCAAAGCGAGTGTTTCAATTACATATTGCGTCCCCGCTTGGAAAAGTGATTAAAAATACCGTGGTCACGCGCGATAAACTAACGGCTTTCATTGCGCAGCAGCCTCCTTCAAAAATCGTGATGGAGGCGTGTGGCAGCGCAAATTACTGGAGTCGCCAATTTAAACGCTTTGGTCACGAAGTGAAGCAAATTAGTCCCCAGTATGTTGTCCCCTTCAGAATGGGCAGCAAGAATGATAAAAATGATGCGATGGCTATTGTGGAAGCAGACAGTCGTCAGGGGATGCGTTATGTGCCGGAAAAAACACAAGCACAACAGGATATTCAGTGTTTGCATCGGGTTCGCCAGCGGCTCATGAAAAACAGAACGGCGCTGATTAATCAAATCCGCGGACTGGGCTTAGAATATGGCATTGCCATCCCCGAAAGCGCCCACAAGGTTGAGCAATGTTTGCCTGACCATCTGGAAAACGCGGAAAATGACCTGACGCCGTTGAGCCGTGAATTATTTCAGGAACTCTTGCTTGAACTCAAAGAACAGCAACAGCGCCTGAAT